>NZ_CAWUDN010000086.1:0-35197 GCF_963920915.1 Nostoc sp. PCC 9305 | reverse complement strand
TCTTACTTAATTTGTCAAGCTCACCCTATACCAAATTAGATGAGCTTACCCTGCTATACATCACGGTACATCACGCACCGAAGATAGGCTAACTTTATTCTCATGCTATACATCTACTTCTCCCGATCGCCCAGAAGTTTGTACTCAATATCGAGACAATACTTTTCCTCAACCACAGTTAACTGAACCAGTCAGTCATAGCACCATATAGTTCAGTTAAAGTAAGCTGCTTGTTAATCTAAAAAACCGCTCAAGACTATTGTTGATGAGGTTTATAACAAGTTAAGTTTTCAAATTTGCCAAGTTTTGTTGTCGTCAATATTCCTATCGAGGTTATTCATTCATGCTCTTCACTCCAACTGCACTCAAAGACGCATTCATCATTGATTTAGAAGAAAAGCCAGACCACCGTGGTTTTTTCGCTCGGTCTTTCTGCGCTCAAGAATTTGAAGCACATGGATTAAAGCCAACAGTTGCCCAATGTAACTTGTCTTTTAATTACAAAAAAGGCACTATCCGGGGAATGCACTATCAAGTTCTGCCAGCAGCAGAAACAAAATTGATTCGCTGTACTAAAGGCGCAATCTATGACGTAATTATTGATATGCGTCCTGAATCTCCTAGCTTTTTATCACACATTGGTGTAGAACTAACCCCAGAAAATCGCCGCGCTTTGTATGTTCCAGAAATGTTTGCTCATGGTTATCAAGCGCTCACCGATGAGACTGAAGTTGTATACCAAGTGGGCGAATTTTACACCCCAGGATATGAAAGAGGTTTACGCTATGATGACCCATTCTTTAACATTGATTGGCCTCTAGATGTGACTGAAATCTCCGAGAAAGATTTAAATTGGCCCTTGTTGAGAATGATGACTGTTGGCGTATAGACTATTTCTCTGTGCCAGGTGTTTTCCACACAACACACTGGCTTCTCTGTATGAGGTAAGGTACTTCCAAAAAATATACCATCGCTATAGAGGCAGGGGGAGGGAATATGCAAGAGCAACTCATACCAAAGAAAAGTTTGCCCAAGCCTACAGAAATGCTATGGAGCAAATTATCAAAAATCATAGCCGGAAAAACAAACTGCTGTTATAGCATCTAGCAAGCAACCAGTTAGTAGCTATCATTAATGATAATTCCTATAAAAATGTACTTAATGTTTAGCTGTAAAAAATTATTAAGTGCAAAATTATCGAGAATTTGTAACACAACAAACAGTTCCAAAAAGGAGTTTAGTTCATGATTATTATCGATCGCGCCTTACAAGCCCGTGCAGCAGCAGGAAATCCTATCAAGGTGGGAATGATCGGTGCTGGTTTTATGGGTCGAGGAATTGCCAACCAAATTGTCAATTCAGTGCCAGGAATGGAGTTAGTTGCTATCTCTAATCGTCAGATTGGTGCAGCTAAACAAGCTTATTCGGAAGCAGGAATTGAAGATATCCAAGTTGTTGCAACTATCAGCGAATTAGAAGATGCGATCGCTAACGGTAAGTATGCAGTCACAGAAGACGCTAAGTTACTGTGTCGGGCTGAAGGCATCGATGCATTAATCGAAGTCACAGGTGCAGTGGAATTTGGCGCTCAGATCGTTATGGAAGCGATCGCCCATTGCAAACATGTGATTATGATGAATGCCGAACTCGACGGCACCATTGGCCCCATCCTGAAAGTGTATGCCGACAAAGCAGGTGTGATTCTCAGCGCTTGTGATGGCGATCAGCCAGGGGTGCAAATGAACCTTTATCGCTTTGTAAAAAGCATTGGTTTAACTCCCTTATTGTGCGGTAACATTAAAGGACTCCAAGACCCCTATCGCAATCCCACCACCCAGGAAGGATTTGCTAAACGTTGGGGTCAAAAGCCCCACATGGTGGCTAGCTTCGCTGACGGAAGCAAAATTTCCTTCGAGCAAGCGATCGTTGCCAATGCCACAGGCATGAAAGTCGCCAAACGGGGAATGTTGGGATATGACTTCAGCGGTCATGTCGATGAAATGACCCAGTTATATGATGTTGAACAACTCAAAGAACTAGGCGGTATTGTCGATTATGTAGTTGGAGCCAAACCAGGCCCAGGCGTATATGTATTTGCCACTCACGACGACCCCAAGCAACGCCACTATCTCAACTTATATAAATTAGGCGAAGGCCCACTTTACAGCTTCTATACTCCTTATCACCTCTGTCATTTTGAAGTTCCCTTGTCCGTAGCGCGTGCTGTTTTATTTGGTGATGCCGTTATGTCTCCACTAGCAGGCCCGTTAGTAGATGTTGTCACCACCGCCAAAATTGACCTGAAAGCAGGAGAAACCTTAGATGGCATCGGTTACTACATGACCTACGGACAATGTGAAAATTCCGATATCGTCCAACAGCAAAATCTTCTACCAATGGGTTTAGCTGAAGGGTGCCGCCTCAAACGAGATATTTCTAAAGATCGAGTCCTCACTTATGAGGATGTAGAATTACCTGAAGGCAGACTCTGCGACCAACTACGAACTGAGCAAAATGCCTATTTCGCTCCAGAAAAAATCTTAGTAGCAGTTGGATAATATCGGTTCTCAAAACATTTGCCACAAATGAATTGGCTGTAGGGGTGTACAGCTGTACGCCCCTAATACGTTTCGGATAAGATCCCCCCGCCTGCGGCGACCCCCTTTTTAAGGGGGTAAAAAGAAGAAAAAGCCCCCCTTTTTAAGGGGGGTTGGGGGGATCTCCGACGCCCCTACCAACGTATTTGTAACAATAATTTCATCAAGAGGATAGAAAGCTGTACTGCGGGACACTAAAGTTGTTGATAGTAACTTGCTGGGGAGCGTTTCAACAAACCCGATCGAAACTTTAGGTCAAATTTCATGAAAATTGCTCTCGTCCATGATTATTTAACCCAGCGAGGTGGGGCAGAGCGTGTGTTTGAACTGCTTTGTAAGCGCTATCCTGAAGCAGATATTTTCACATCTTTGTACGATCCCCAAAAAACTATCGATCTAGGCGATCGCATAGTTAATACAACCTTCTTGCAAAAGATTCCTGGTGCAGCAAAATATTTTAGGTCGATGGCTCCTTTATATTTTCCTGCCTTTCGTGCCTTGGATCTGCAAGACTACGATTTAATTATTAGCAGTAGCACCAGCTTCGCCAAAGCAGTGCGAAAAAATCCCAATGCCCACCACATTTGTTTTTGCCATAACGTTACCCGTTTCTTATGGGATACAGCAACTTATTTAAGAGAGTACGGGGACTATAGATATTTTGCTCCTTTAATCGAACAAGTATTTCAAGTCATGAGAAAGGTAGACTTGAAATATGCACAGGAGCCTGACCTTTACATTGCTAATTCTAGTGTTGTTGCCCGCCGTATTGAAAAGATTTATGGCAAAAAGGCAATGATGGTGAACTATCCAATTGATACTAGTAAATTTGTTTTTTCAGATATAAAAGATGAATATTATCTGGCCTCCGCCCGGATGATCGGTTATAAGCGACTTGATATAATAGTCGAAGCTTTTAATTGGTTAGGGTGGCGGCTATTAATATCTGGTGACGGGCCAGAACTAGCACGGTTAAAATCCAAAGCATTACAAAATATTGTGTTCTTGGGACACGTAAGTGATAGAACCCGCAAAGACTTGTTTTCCAAAGCCAAGTCTATTATTGTCGCAGCCTTAGAAGATTACGGGTTAGTTCCAGTAGAAGCTAATGCAAGCGGTACACCAGTCATCGCTTATGGAGCAGGTGGAGTATTAGATACTCAAATACCAGGTGAAACAGGAGTCTTTTTCAAAAGACAAACACCCGAATCTCTACAAATTGCATTACAAGAAGCCAATGGCATTTCTTGGGATTACGATCGCATCCGCAATCATGCTGTAGCAAATTTTTCAGAAAATGCATTCTTTGGCAAGGTTGAGCAAATTATTAACCAAGCTTGTGGCGTGCAGCAATTATTCATTTGATTTCTGAATCTCTTTCCACTATCAGATTACCTATTTATTTGCTCTCTCCTCATTAGCGGTTCGTAAAAAAGTAGGTATTTTTCGGAGAATCTCTTAGCGTAAGTCTTGAAGACAAGGATATAAAAGTGGTTCAAACTAGTCTAAATCCTCATCTAGCTCCAGCTTCTGAAAGTGAACCAAGTTACGGGCAAATGTTTGCCGTATTTGTGCGGAGATTTCCTTGGTTCTTAGCAGTATTAATTAGTTCTATTGCTATTGCCAGCATAGTAACTGTAAAAACAAAGCCTACTTATAAAAGTTCTATGCAACTGCTAGTAGAACCTAACTATCAAGGTAAAACGGAAGGTGGTGCGGGGGTAGACAATCAGTTTACTGACTCTAACGTGGTCATAGATACTGCCACTCAGCTTAACTTGATGCAAGGTTCGGGACTCATCCAGAAAGCAGTTGATAAACTTCAGTCTAATTATCCAGATATAACTTCAGCTGAAATTAAAGCTTCTTTGGTCTTAACTCAAATTAGGAGCAAAGAAGATAATGTCGCTACTAAAATATTTCAAGTTGAATATACTGCTGGAGATCCAGAAAAGACTCAAAAAGTTCTAGATGCAATTCGACAAGTTTATCTGGAATATAACAAACAACAACAGACTTCGCGTTTACAAAAAGGTCTGCAAATCATCAGGGAACAGTTAAGTAAAGCCAGTGAAGAAGTAAACGCATCTGAAACAAATTTACAAAGATTTCGTAGAAATCAGAACTTAATCGATCCAGAGTCACAGGCCAAAGCAATTGAAACAGCTTTGAATAATCTTTCCCAAGAAAGACAGACAACTCGCGCTCAGTATGGAGAAGCTTTAGCACGCCAAAAATCTTTAGAAGAACAACTTAATCGTTCTCCCCAAAATGCTCTAGTTGCTTCTCGTTTGAGTCAGTCTACTCGCTATCAAGGTTTACTAAACGAAATCCAAAAAAGCGAATTGGCACTAGCACAAGAACGCTTACGCTTTACAGATCAAACTCCGAGCGTGCAAAAGCTGAAAGAACAGCTTCAAGGACAAAAGGAGTTGTTGCAACAAGAAGTAGGAAGAACTTTAGGCGGAAAATCTGCTGGTGCATTCACTTCTGGGGACTCTCTTCTCGAAAAAGGACAACTGGGCCAAATCGATCTCAGCCTTGCCGGTCAGTTAGTAGAAACGCAGACAACTATAGTTGCTTTAACTGCTCGCGATCAAACTTTGGCTCAGAAAGAAAACGAGCTACGTTTGGAAATCAAACGCTTCCCGCCTCTGTTGGCTTATTACAATCGGATGCTACCGCAGTTGCAATTTAGTCGTGAAAGATTAGAGCAGCTTTTAAGAGCAGAACAACAATTACGACAAGAACTTTCCAAGGGTGGATTTAATTGGGAAGTGGTAGAAGATCCTCAAAAAGGCGCACAATTAGGCCCCAATCTCCAACAGAATTTGCTGTTAGGTGCTGTGGTTGGCTTAATGTTAGGAGGCATTGCTGCCTTTATTCGCGAATCGGCTGATGATGCAGTTCACACCACTGCTGAATTAGAGAAGCAAATGGCTATGCCGTTGTTGGGAACAACTCCCAAGTTACCGCCAGCCAAACCCAGAGAATCAATGATCAAGTTGCCTTTTGGCAAGCCAGAAGTTCTCGCACCCTGGACGATTCAGGTATTGCAATCTCCACCGCGTTGGGAATCGCTGGATCTGATTTACAAAAACATTGAACTTTTAAATACTGTTACTAATTTAAAATCTTTGATGATTACCTCGGCTTTAGCCGATGAGGGTAAATCAGCTTTGGCGTTGGGTTTGGCAATGAGTGCTGCTCGTTTACACAAAAGGGTACTGCTGATTGATGCCAACTTACGCGATCCCAGTTTGCACCATCAACTGAATCTTCCTAATGAGCAGGGGCTTTCAACTTTATTGGCGAGTGATACAACTCTACCCAACCAAATTAGTCTTCAATATTCAGGCTCCGCCTACATCGATATTTTGACCGCTGGTCCCAAACCTACCGACCCAGCTAATCTGTTGAGTTCTCCGCGGATGATGCAATTAATGGCAGCATTTGAGGAAAATTATGATTTGGTTCTGATAGATGCGCCCCCAGTTCTCGGTTTGGTGGATGCAATGCTTACCGCATCATCTTGTCGTAGTGTGATTATGGTGGCAAGCATTGGTATTGTGACGCGAAGTCAGCTTAATCAAGCGACAGCTATGCTGAGTAAGTTAAATCTGATTGGGGTTGTAGCTAATGGGGTATCAAACTCTAGTAGTAATTACGTACCTAATGTCAAACAACAGCAATTGGCTCTACGTCAAGCTGTAGAAAAGTAGCTAGTACTGCAAGGCGTAAATTCAGCTACCATCTTAGCTAAACAAGGGGCTTAAGCCCCTTGTTTAGGAAATGAGAATAACTCATTGTTTAGTTCTTATTTATATTTATGTATAAACCGTATTTTCTAGATTATGTGCCAAAAAAACCTAATTTCAAATAGTCAAATTAGCAACCTGATAAACGAAAAACTTTATTGACGGGTTTGGAAATACTTTTTGGGGTGCAGTCCGTGACGTGCTCTGAGTCTGTAACCATCTGCGTAGACAATAGCGGGTTCATTCTCAGCATGAAGTCGATCTTGATCGTCTACAGATAATTTGACCGGACGCTCACAAACAATACAAGTACGTTTAAATGGCAAGAACCAACCACATTCTGTAACAACTGCTTGCAGAATTGACCACAAATTTGAGTCATGAACGCATCCAAGAACGGAGATACAAAAATCAAATAGACTACACCAGACAGTTAATTCCTCATATTTAATCCAGCCATAAGAGGGTTCTAAACTCCAAGAACGCTTGTAGATAAGAGCGTTGCGAAGTTGTTTCAAGACACCATCACTTAGTTGTTCAGCTATTGCCCTCCAAAGTTTATCGATGAGAATCAGGTTTGGATACTCCTCTCTATGATATCGATACAAATGACTGCTTGGTATTTGTCCACGACATTTTTGTTTTACTAGTCTTCGAGCAGTGTATAGCCCATCAGCAAATATAATTTCAGGGGTGTATGTGTATGGTAAATTGTTAACAGTATAGAACTGCTCAATTGCCAAGGTAGCTTTCTGACGATCAATAGGAGCAAGTTGAAGTGCTACTTCTCGCCATTGCCTACGATAAGCTTCCAAAATAGTTACTTGATCGTTAGTAAGAGTTTGAACCTCGATACGTAACTTTTGAACCAGTAGCTTCTTCAAATCTCTATCTGGTTCCCATAAAAGCCAATTTTGATCGAGCAAGTGGACTGGAAGATTCTGCAAAAGTAGTTTTCTAACAGAGAAATCTTTTTCTGCTTGATACCATTGAGCTTTCCATTGATTTGGCAGAAGCATTCCATACTGTTTTGGTAATTTGATTCCATGATGAGCGTATACGCGCAACCCATCCAAAAATTCCAGCGCAGGTTCTCCCTTTGCATGTAAGCGTTTTTCAGTATCAAAAGAAATGCGTATGGGGCGATCGCAAACAATACAAATTTCTTGAAATGGGAAAATCCAACCACACTGTATTAATAAAGCTTCAAAGATTTCCCAGTGTTTCTGGCTATGTTCCCAATTTAGACAATTACTCAACCAATCAAGATAACAGCCATCACATGCCCACGATTCAGGAGCAATATAAAAATCAGAACTATAGTGATAATACCAAGATTGGGTTTGTAAAGTTGTCCATATTTCTGGTTGTTCGCCTAACTGTAACCATACTTCTCTTATCAATAAATAATTTAACTGGTTGCGTAACTGAGAACTCAGCGCCTGGTTTGGATATTCAGTAAGTCCTGCTGGATATACTCTTACATGTGAATGTCCGGTTAGTTGAAAGGTTAGTTCTCCCTTAAGATGTTTGTGAATTTGCTGACTTAAATTATTGAGCGGAGCGTAATTCCGACTCTCAATCAATTCTTTCAATATTAAAATAGCGCTATACGGGCTATTTGTGAATCGCAATAAAGGAGCATTCACATTAAGTAATTGATATATCTGATGAATTACTGCTGTTACTTTATCATAATCGATTCTATTTGTATTGGTAGCAATAGCTCTCCACTTTTCTTTGTAGTTTGAAACTAGAGCAAGTTGCTCAACTGTAGGACGAGTAAAGCTCATATTTGTCTAAAGAAAGTTATATAAACTAAGTTTAATAAATCTCAGTAGTGATTGTGGTTTAAATGTAATACATAGTAGGGTAGCATAGCTATGCTACCCTAAGTTTTGATGAACGAAATTGAATTTTGTTCTTATCAGGAAAATTTCAGTAGATTTATGCTATCTTCACAGATTTTCAGAGCAATCACTGACTCTTTAAAGAATAAATAAAGAAGTTGTTTGAGCGATCGCTATTTCTACAGAGTCTTATATTCTAGAGATTAAAGCACCTTCATAAAGGCTAGAAGACAAGAGCAGACTGGTTTTTCAAATCTATCGAGACAATGAACACTTCAGCGTAATTAAACGTAGATATAGATTCATGGGTAATTTCTCTCTACACTTCTCTACTGTCAGTAGTTTCCGGAAAATCAAGATTTGCCCATGAATGTTAATAGTAGCGGTGATTGCTACCTATGTAATTAGTATCTGTCTAATTTGTAAATCTCTACACCAGCAGAATTCTACGCAATACGTGCTTGGCTGAGTGGCAAATACTATAGCAGATTTTTGGACTTACAACAAGATTCGGATTTGGGTCTTTGGCATTAATAGCCTTTGATAACGCCTCAGTAATTCACTCCTGTATAAACCCAAAGACATTATGACAACTTCAATAATTCCAACTCTAGAGAATTTATATGATGTAACCCAGCCACAGCAAGATAATCGTGGGTACTGCACACTCCTGTGGCGACGGGGTAAGCTGTTGGTGAAGCCGCTTGGAGGAGTGAAACAACCATATCTGGCTTCATTAGATAATAAGCGATCGCTAGTAGAATGCTTACAACATTCTCCAGTAAGTTTGGTCAGCATAGATCCAAAATTGGGTGAGACTTTGCTCAAATTTTGGGCAGATGCATGTGAAGCAGCTCAAAAACCAATATTCCTAAGCATACCCCCTGGCAAAAAACTTCCTAACCAACCCTTCAGACAATTGCAGCGAGTAATTGATTGGATTGCTGCTTTCGTATTGCTGCTATTAGTAAGTCCAGTGATGTTGGGATTGATTGTATTAATGCAGGTTTACTCGCCAGGGTCACTTTTTTGTCATGAATGGCGTGTTGGGGAACGGGGTAAATTCTTTCAAGCGATGAGCTTTTGCACCAACAATAACACACCACTAGGGCGTTGGATGGGTAAATACAATCTCGACAATCTGCCACAGTTATTTAACGTGCTACGAGGTGACATGAGTTTAACCGGATCTCGTTGTTGGACTTTGGAAGATGCAGTACAGCTAAATAAATTACCAGAAATTACAGCTTCCTGGGAAGTAGAGGCACAGTCTCACCTGTTACATCTGGATAGCCAAACTCTGTAATTTATCTGTGCGGTAATTGATGATTTCATTTATCGCACTGAGGCTCAAACAAAAATTATTTATGTAGCATCTGATTCTAGATAATTAGTTTTTCAAACGCGATAAATCGCATCTCTACATCAGGGTTTTGTTGCTCATTCTGAACTGTATCGAGCTATAGAGGTCTACTTTGCCAAACTATTATGATAAAATCCATGAATTTACAGCTTCCTCAACCACTCAGTAATCTGCTCAAAGCTAGCAGCTTTTGGCAGGACAACTATTTGATATTGCGAGAATTTAAACACTTTCGTAAAATTGCAATTTTAGCTTTGGTTTTCTCAATTTTGGCGGCAACCTTTGAAGGTGTAAGTATTGGTTTCTTACTTTCCTTCTTGCAAAGCTTAACTAGCCCCAACGCTCAACCTGTTCAAACAGGAATAGAATGGTTCGATCTTTGGATTTTGGGAGCCAAGACATCAGCAATTAATCGTTTGTATCGCGTATCTTTGCTGATTTTATTGAGTACTTGGTTACGTGCCACCTTCAATTATTTTTCTCAAGTTTATACTGAATTATCTCAACTACATCTTGCCGATCGCTTACGCAAGCAAATTTTTGAACAGTTACAATCTTTATCGCTAAGTTACTTTAGTCAAACTCGTTCTGGCGAACTAATTAACACAATTACTACAGAGATTGAAAGGATCAGACAAGGTTTTAGTGGCGGAGCTTTTTTAGTAACTAGAGGACTAACAACCTTTGTCTACTTAATATCGATGTTTTTGATATCATGGCAATTGACGGTAATATCAGCATTACTATTTACACTTTTAGGCGTGGGGTTGTCAAATCTGAATGCTAGAGTCAGAGAATCGAGTTTTGGCATGACAACTGCTAATGCTAATTTTACATCAACAGCCATAGAATTTATTAATGGTATTCGCACTGTTCATTCCTGTGGTACTCAAGAATTTGAGCGTCAGCGTTACTATAAAGCTAGCGATAAAGTAATAAGTAGTACAACAAAGGTTGTATTTACCTGGACACTTGTGAAGCCAATTGCCGAAGCGGTAGCGACTACGGTATTGATCGGAATGATTATTTTGGCATTCACTAGTCTTGTCACTAATGGAACGCTACAAGTTGCTTCTTTGCTAACTTTTTTCTTTGTACTATTTCGCTTTATCCCATTTGTTCAAGATATTAATGGCACGAGAGCGTATCTTAGTACTTTACATGGTTCAGCAGACAATATTAAAAATCTGTTGAAAAGTGATGAAAAATATTACTTTCAAAATGGCAGAGTTCAGTTTAAGGGATTAAACAGGTCAATAGATTTAGTATCTGTGGATTTTGGCTATGATGATGAAAATCTAGTACTACATAATATTACCCTGACGATTGAAAAGGGAAAGATGACAGCATTAGTCGGATCGTCTGGCGCTGGTAAAACAACCCTTGCTGATTTGATTCCGCGATTTTATAATGCTACAGATGGATATCTTTACATTGATGAAATGGATATCCGACAATTTGAAATTAACTCTCTACGCCGCAAAATAGCTGTCGTCAGTCAAGATACCTTTATCTTCAATACTAATGTTTGGCAGAATATTTCTTATGGAACTCCAGAGGCGACGAATGAGGAAATTCAAGAAGCCGCTAAACTAGCGAACGCACTAGAATTTATTTTGGAAATGCCCGAAGGTTTTGATACCCAATTAGGAGATCGGGGTGTTAGGTTATCTGGAGGACAAAGACAGCGAATTGCTATTGCGCGAGCTTTACTGCGGAACCCAGAAATTTTAATTTTGGATGAAGCAACTAGTGCCTTAGATTCGCTATCTGAGCGCTTAATTCAAGATTCATTAGAAAAGCTATCTGTTGGTAAAACAGTAATTGCGATCGCTCACCGTCTTTCTACTATTTCTAAAGCAGATAAAGTTGTAGTTTTAGAACAGGGACGGATAGTAGAACAAGGTAAGTATCAAGAACTATTGGAACTAAAAGGCAAGCTTTGGAAATATCATCAAATGCAGTATGAACTAAGGCAGCCAGATTAGAGAAAACATCCAATTACTTTGGTAATTAGAACATATTTATCGGCTGTACATATCTACAGCCGTAAATTCCTAAATAAATATGTATCAGTAATTTTGCAAAATAGTAAAACAATAAGATTTTAAACACTTATTATCTCTACAAATAAGTTATTAAAATTAGTCCCATATACTTAAAAGTAATAGAAAATATGTCCCAGGAAATCTTTGACAAAGACCTAATTTATCAATGCTCAAGTTTTGGTGTCGGTGGGAGCGGAGGTGTTGAAACTTATTTAGCTTCTCTGTTTGAACATCGACCACATGATGTTAGCGATCGCGTGATAAAATCGCTGAAAAATATCGATCAAAGACAGTTCAAACTGCTACACATCCACAGTCCAGATTTGCTATTGCAGCTTACAGGCGAATGTCCTGCTATCTTCAGCGTTCATAATCACTCATTCTACTGCCCTAGCGGCACAAAGTATTTAGCAGAGCAACGGACAATCTGCGATCGCAACTTCTCTTACTTAGGATGTACCTGGGGTAAATTCGTCGATAAATGTGGTAGCCGTAGACCTTTAAGAACTCTTAGAGAACTTCAAACCACTCATCAGTTTTTAGATGTCTTGAAAAGGCTAAAAATTACCTTCATTGCCAATAGCGAATATGTGCGGCAAGAGTTAATTCAAAACGGTGTATCCCCTGAACAAGTTATAACGCTACATTGTGGAATTTCTATACCAGAAACAGCAAGTTCAGCCCTAAGCTTGGAAGTACATCAAAATCATCGAATTTTGTTTGCTGGACGAATTGTTTCTGATAAAGGTCTGGAATGGTTACTGAAAACCTTAATACATACAGACCCGAAAATTCAACTTGATATTGCAGGTGAAGGTTGGGAACGACCGCGGTTAGAAAAGTTAGCAAGCACACTCGGGTTGAATAAGCGAATCACTTGGCATGGTTGGTGCGATTCGGATAAATTAGATAAACTTTATCAACAGTGTTTTGCAGTTATCTTTCCCAGTGTTTGGCCTGAACCTGCTGGTCTTGTAACTCTGGAAGCATACTCTCGTTGTCGACCTGTAATTGGTAGTGCAGTCGGAGGAATTCCAGAACATTTACGAGATCGAGAAACGGGTATTCTTGTTCCAAGCAATAATATTCAAAAGCTGGCTGATGCTATTAATGAATTATCTAGAGATTATCAAAAAAGCCGATACATGGGTGAGCAAGGTCATACTTTATTAATGAAGGAATTTACAATGGCTGCTCATGTAAATAATCTGCGAACAATTTATGCAAAAACAATAGCTGAATTCTCTTCCCAAGCCAACAAAGTATATAGTATCTCTCCAGCTACATAAGTTGAATTAAATAGTGCATCTTTTACTTAGAAAATATAAAGTGAGAAAAATATGTCATTACATCAAGAATATCAACAACCTTTAGTCAGTGTTGTTATCCCCACCTATAATCGACCAGACTATCTCAAGCAAGCGATCGCAAGTGCGATAAAACAAACTTATCAAAATATTGAAATTATTATTTCTGATAATTGTAGTTCAGAAAATCCCCAAGCACTTGTCGCGTCTTTTGGTGATTCACGCATCAGATTTTGGCGACATCAGCAAAATGTGGGTATGTTAGCTAATCAGCAGCATGGCTTTAAGATGGCGCAAGGTAAATATGTTGCTAGTCTCCATGATGATGATATTTGGAATGAAGACTTTTTAGCAAAGCTTGTACCACCACTAGAAGCAAATTCTGATTTAATTCTCGCTTTTTGTGACCAATACATTATAGATGCTAATAGCATAATTAATCATGCTGGGACTGAAGAAAATACACGCGGTTACAAGCGAGATAAACTAGCCAAAGGAATTTATAAACCTTTTTCCAAAATTGGATTGGTAGATAAAAGTATACCTACTGCTGCATCTTGCGTGATTCGGAATAATTTGGTGGATTGGTATAGTATTCCCTCAGAAGTTGCTGGGATGTGGGATTTATATTTAACCTATCTATTCTGTATATCTGGTTATGGCGCTTACTATTGCCCAGAAAGATTGACGCGATATCGTGCCCATGAACAAACTGATACTATGCTCAGTGGTAGTCGAGATGTACAAGCAAAAATTCGCAAAGCGAAAAGCGAAATGTTTTGCTATCAAGTATTTATGGAAGACCCTCGGTTACAGGAATTTAGAACTCATTTTCAACAGAAATGGTTAGAAGCTAATACTACTTTGGGAATTGGTTTGCTACGAAGCGAACAGATAGCCGCAGCACGTCCTTATTTTTGGCAAGCGCTGAATCAACAAAAATTTAATGTGCGAACTATGGCAGCACTTAGTCTTAGTTTTACACCGCAATTTTTAGCAAGTAAGTTAATAGGAATATCGAAATAAGGGAACTCCAAGAAATAAATTATCTAATATTGTGGGGTGGGCATCTTGCCCGCCCAATAAACAAAGGCGGGCGAGACGCCCACCCCACAATAAATAATTGAATATTTGTATATTTGGAAGTCCCTAATATCTCAATATCTCTGAGTTGAGGAATTTATTTGTTAAAGAGACCTCTTGCATAAGTTGAATAGACCCCCCTTATAAAGCAGAAGGCGGGAAACTTGAAATATTGCCCCCTCCCTTTTCCAAGCTACGGTGTACACACAAGTCTTCTAGAGTTGCACCACAGCCTTTTGATCCCCCCAACCCCCCTTTTTAAGAGGGGGGCAAAAAGCTCTCAAAGTCCCCCAATTTATCGGGGGATTTAGGGGGATCTACGACGATTTTGGTTTTCTAGAAAGATGTGTGTACACCGTAGCCTTTTCCAAGGGGAGGGGTGATTCAAGAATTTTATCCTTAAGGAAGTAGTGTATGAAACTTTGTATTGTTACTCATAAAATCAAAAAAGGTGATGGTCAGGGGCGGGTAAACTATGAGGTTGCTAAAGAAGCAATTAGTCGCGGTCATCACTTGACATTATTAGCTAGTGAAGTCGCACCAGAACTAGAAGAAAATAGCCAAGTTAATTGGATTAAAATTCCAGTCAAAGGCTATCCTACAGAATTTGTGCGTAATTTCATCTTTGCCCAAAAAAGTGCAGATTGGTTACGTAAACATCGCTCTGAGATTGATTTAGTTAAAGTTAATGGAGCAATTAATCTGGCTGCGGCTGATGTAAATGCTGTACATTTTGTCCACAGTTCATGGTTGCGATCGCCTGTTCATATTTCCCGCAACCGCCGCGATTTATATGGTTTTTACCAGTGGTTATTTACGGCTTTTAATGCCCGTTGGGAAAAACAAGCTTTCCAAAAAGCGCAGGTTGTGGTGGCTGTATCCGAAAAGGTAGCCCAAGAATTAGTCAACATTGGTGTACCGCGTTCTCGGATTCGGGTAATTGTCAATGGCGTTGACTTAGAAGAGTTTACCCCTGGTGAAAGCAATCGCCAAAAATTAGGTTTACCGGAGAATGTCACCCTAGCCCTGTTTGCTGGAGACATCCGCACACCCAGAAAGAATTTAGATACAGTACTACACGCCTTGGTGAAAGTTACCGATTTACATTTGGCGGTGGTAGGTCATATCGAAGGTAGTCCCTTCCCACAACTAGCGGCATCCTTGGGGTTAAGCGATCGCGTGCATTTTGTCGGATTTCGCCGTGATATCCCCGAAATTATGCGGTCAGTAGATTTATTTATTTTTCCTTCCCGATATGAAGCTTGTAGCCTCGTATTGTTAGAAGCACTTTCTTCAGGACTACCAGTAATTACTGCCACAGCTACCGGGGGTGCAGAGTTGGTGACACCAGAATGTGGCATTGTCTTAACCGACTCAAATGATATCGATGCTTTAGCTGTGGCGATGATGTCCTTGGTAAGTGTAGATATGCTCATGCAGCAAATGAGTCAAGCTGCTCGTTCTGTGGCAGAACAACACAGCTGGACTACTATGGCACAAACTTATGTGGATTTATTCGAGGAGTTAAGCAAGAATGCGGAACACCGTTCTGATACCGACTTATCGCCGTCCACAAGACCTCTCACGCTGCCTTTTGGCGCTACAAGAGCAAACTAAACCAGTCGATCAGGTGATAGTGGTTGTCCGCGATACGGATGCAGAAACTTGGCAATTTCTGGCCCAATACACAGCGCACAACTTGCCACTGCATACCGTGAAAGTGACACAACAAGGGGTAGTAGCAGCTCTCAACGCCGGATTAGCAGCAGTGGAGGGCGATATTGTTTCCATTACTGATGATGATGCCGCACCCCACCCCGATTGGTTAGAGCGGATTGCGGCTTACTTTACCTGCGATCGTCACCTCGGCGGACTGGGAGGGCGTGATTGGATATACCACGGCAGCAAATTAGAAGACGAATCCCGCCCAGTAGTGGGACAGTTGCAGTGGTTTGGGCGAGTCATTGGCAACCATCACCTGGGAGTGGGAGAACCCCGCGAAGTCGATATTCTCAAGGGCGTGAACATGAGTTTTCGTACCCAAGCGATCGGACAACTACGCTTTGACGAGCGGATGCGCGGTACTGGAGCGCAAGTACACTTTGAAATGGCATTCACTCTGGCATTAAAGCGGGCTGGTTGGAAGATAATTTACGATCCTAGCGTTGCTGTAGATCATTATCCAGCCCAACGTTTTGATGAAGATCAGCGAAATAACTTTAATGAAATTGCCTTTATTAATTTAGTCCATAATGAAACCTTAGTTTTACTAGAGCATTTACCATTTATCCGCCGGATTGCATTTTTGTTCTGGGCAGTATTTGTGGGTACATGCGATAGTTTGGGCTTAGTACAATGGCTGAGATTTTTACCTAGCCAAGGGCAGTTGGCGGGGAAAAAGTTATTAGCATCTTGGCGTGGGCGTTGGCAGGGATATAAACAATTCGTAATTCGTAATTCGTAATTCGTAATTGAATTCAATTTATTCTTAGCTATAGTAGTCTGTCAAGTTGAAATTGATGGGTAAACAAGTTCGTAGTAAGGACTTTAGTCCTTATTTTCTAAGCACTAAAGTGCTTACTACAAACCTCAAAATTTAAAATTGAATGAAGTCTAAGCAGATACTTTTCAATAGTTTTTTACAAGAAAACTATTCTCCCGAAGAGCGATCGCTACAGGGTTGGATGGCGATCGCAGGCTTTATATTACTAACTGTAGTTTGCTATTTTGGTGGTGTTACTGCCGGATTGCGCCTAATTTATCCGGCGACAGCTTTAGTAGTAGCCTTATTTTTATACTTGCGGCATCCCATTCTCTACATTGGCTTTACTTGGTGGATTTGGTTTCTCACACCCTTAGCGACTCGCTTAGTTGATTATCGGGTAGGGTGGGATGCTAGCCGTCAAATGCTCATAGCACCCTATTTAGTGGTTTTTATTACTATAGCAACATTTTTGCGACACTTTCCCCGCGCTTCTCGTCAAGGGGGTTTGCCGTTTGTTTTAGCTTTTATCGGAGTTTTCTATGGCTTTCTCATCGGTCTAATTTACAACCCACCTATCCCTGTAGCACGCGGATTGATGGATTGGCTCAGTCCGATTATTTTCGCTTTTCACTTATTTATCAACTGGCGAGATTATCCCAGCTATCGCCAGAACATTCAACGAACATTTCTCTGGTGTGTGTTGATTTTAGGAACTTATGGCGTATATCAATTTGTGGTAGCTCCTGAGTGGGATAGGTACTGGCTCATACAATCAAAATTATTCATGAGTTCTGGAAACCCTGTACCTTTCGGGATGCGCGTCTGGAGTACATTACACTCAGTCGGCCCCTTTGGTTCTGTTATGCAGGCTGGGTTACTGTTATTATTGACCGGTTCAGGAAGCTTAATTTTTCCGGCTTCAGCTGTTGGTTACTTATCTTTTTTATTAACACAAGCACGTACTAATTGGGGAGGCTGGTTATTTGGAATAATTATGATTATGGGTTCAGTCAAAGCCAAAATTCAAATGCGCTTAATTACCATAATTGCGGTTATGGCTATTTGTGTTGTGCCATTGACAACTATCGAACCAATTGCTGGAGTAGTAGCAGCACGTTTTGAAACTTTTTCTAATATTCAAGAAGATGGCAGTTTTAAAGATAGATCGGGAACTTACGACAGAAATCTTGGTTTAGCCCTTTCTAATGGTCTAGGTAACGGCTTAGGAAATATTTGGAAGGTCAACGAAAAAACTGGACAAATTGAAGTAGTGGTAATTGATAGTGGCATTTTAGATATGTTTTTCACCCTTGGTTGGTTTGGAGGCATATTTTATATGGGTGGATTAATCTTTTTGATTATTACTGTTAGCAGCTATGGTGAAGGTCGTTTCGATAGTTTTGTCAGTGCTGCCCGTGCCATTGGGATCAGTTCTGCTTCACAGTTAGTTATTGGTAGCGGGATGTTGAGTGTATCAGGGATGATTCTTTGGGGATTTTTAGCTATGGCTATGGCAGGGCATAAGTACTATAGCAATCCTCAGATGTTCTCCAATATTTCTAACTTCTCTAAGAAATCGAGAACCTTTTGAAGAAGAATGCAGAATTCAGAATTCAGAACTCAGAATCAATGAGTGGAGGATTCATACTTTTGCGGACTATCTAACTCTGCGCTATCCACTTTTAGTTAAAAATTAATTCTGAATTCTGACTCCTGACTCCTGATTCCTGAATTCTGTTTCGAGAAATTTTACAACTTAAATAGGACTGATATAGATTATGAAAGTAATTATTGTCATGCCACTGGCCGAGCAACGAGGCGGTGGTGAAATGATGCTTTGGGATTTGGTGCAGCAGGGACGTAATGCTGGTGTTGAGTGGCTAGTGATATTTTTAGAAGACGGCCCGATGGTGGAACAAGTAAAGTCTCTCGGTATTGATGCGCGAGTTGTAGAAAGTGGACGTTTACGCCAAATCCACCGTTTTATTGGCGCTGTTTTGCGGATAGCTGCGATCGCACGCCGCGAACGTGCAGATATAATTGTCAATTGGATGTGGATTACGCATATATCGGGAGGTTTGGCGGCAATGCTGGCGGGCTTGCCTGCTGTGTGGTATCAACTAGAAGTACCTAGCGATAAAACTTGGTTGGTGCGACTTGCTACTTTAATTCCAGCCCGTGCAATTATCACTCTTTCGCAAGATGGCAAGCAAGCGCAGGCAGAGATTTGGCCGCACAGACCAACACCTTTGGTTTATCCTGGTGTCGCATTAGACCGATTTGAGCCGAATGCTTTACCAACTCCAGAAGAAGCACGGCGAAAACTGGGCTTGCCTTTACACGGGCCGTTGATTGGAATTGTGGGACGATTGCAACGATGGAAGGGAATGCACGTATTGGTGCAAGCAATGCCCAAAATTTTACAGAAGTATCCTGATGCCCATTGTGTCGTGGTTGGTGGTAAGCACGATTTAGAACCGGATTATGAGGACTTCTTAAAAGCCGAAATCGCCGCTTTAGGTTTGAAAGACCAAGTAATTATGGCTGGGCTACAGCGCAATATCCCGGAATGGGTGCAGGCGATGGATGTATTTGTTCATGCATCAGATAAAGAGCCATTTGGGATTGTGATTATTGAGGCGATGGCGCTGGGTAAACCTGTAATTGCTGGCAGTGCAGGCGGGCCAACAGAGATTATTACCGATGGCATGAATGGACTATTAACACCTTACGGCGATGCGGAGCAATTAGCGATCGCAATTCTCCGCTATCTTGACGAGCAAGAATTTGCCCACAGTGCGGGAGTCGCTGCTAGACAACGCGCTCTCGATTTTTCAACGCAGAATTATGCCCAAAATTTTATTAGTGCAATTCGCTCTGTAATGCCTAGCCCTTTATCACAATAGTTTTTATAGTAGGACTTACGCACGAGTAACGGAAAACGAACCACAGAGGGCGCAGAGTTCACGGAGGAATGAGAGTTTGAGAGGGTTTTTGCGTAAGTCCTATATAGGTTTGTAGTAAGGACTTTAGTGCTTAAAGATTCAGGACTAAAGTCCTTACTACAAACGCATTTTTACTTTGTAATTAATACCCTTTATACATCTGTGCAATATAAAAAATATTTATGCAAAAGGAATTAAATCAATGTTGATTGATAGCCGCAAATTACCAATAGATGAAATTATCAATACTGAAGTTTGTATAGTTGGTGCTGGGCCAGCAGGAATTACACTTGCACGAGAATTAATTGGGCAAGACTTTCGAGTGTGCTTACTAGAAAGTGGTGATTTGGAATTTAATCAAGAAACTGCATCTCTTGGTGAAGGCGAAACGGTTGGAGATCCTTTTCCACCACTGCAAGATATGCGTCATCGTCAATTTGGTGGAATGGCTAATGTCTGGAATATTGAAATTAATAAAAATCAACTTGGTTTAAGGCACGTACCGTTAGACGAAATAGATTTTGAAAAACGAGATTGGGTTCCATACAGTGGCTGGCCTTTTAGTAAATCTCACCTCAATCCATTTTATGAGCGCGCGCAAGCAGTTTGTAAACTCGGTTCTTTTGCTTATGAGGCAGAGACTTGGGAAAATGCTCAATCTCCTCGGACACATTTCACAAGTGACCGAGTTACTACCAGTATGTTTCAGTTTGGCCCGCGCGATATTTTCACCAATGAATATCGCCACCAAATCAATCAATCTCCTAATATAACTACATTCCTCAACGCCAATGTGGTAGAAATTGAGGCAGACGAAACAGCCCAAACAGTGAAACGCGTGCAAGTTGCTTGTTTATCTGGTAAGAAATTTTGGGTTGTTGCAAAAGTATTTATTTTAGCCGCAGGTGGGATTGAAAATGCGCGTTTATTATTACTATCAAACCGAATTCAAAAGAATGGATTAGGCAATCAACATGATTTAGTAGGTAGATTCTTCATGGATCATCCTTTTATTCGTTGTGGTATGCTTGTTCCGCAAAATCGCAAAATCTTTAATTCGATGGCTTTGTATGACTTACGTCGGGTGAATAATGTCACAGTCATGGGAAAATTTGCGCTCACGGAACAAGTAATGCGCCGCGAGAAATTACTAAATATGACCGCGTTGTTATATCCCAGAGATGAAAGGTATAGATCGGCTGCAAAGGCTTCTGCAAAAATTTTGTTCTCTTCAGTTCGACAAAGACAGTTACCTAAAAATATTTTTCAGCATTTGCAAAATGTAATTACGAATATTGATGATTTAGTAGCTGATTGGTATAAATATAATCTCAAAAAAGAATATTTATTCCCTGATTTAAGTCATGGAGGATGGTCTGAACATGAAGGTAATGAACAGAAATATACAAAGTTTGAAGTTCTTAGCCAAACAGAACAAACACCAAATCCAGATAATCGGGTAACACTCAGCAATCAACTAGATAAGCTGGGTTGTCCGCAAGCAAAATTAATTAATTATTGGAGCGAAATAGATATTTGCAGTGTGAAGCGATCGCAGTTAGTATTTGCACAAGAGTTTGCTAGTGCCGGACTGGGTGAGTTGCAGATTGAATTAGATGGCGATCGTCCAGTTGCTTCTCTTAGTACCCATCATAATATGGGGACAACACGTATGCATCACGACCCAAAACAAGGAGTTGTCGATGCAAATTGTCAAGTTCACGGCATTTCTAATTTATTTATGGCAGGTAGCTCTGTTTTCCCTACAGGAGGCTATGCTAATCCGACGCTTACCATTATCGCGTTGGCAATTCGATTAGCTGACCATCTGAAAGCCGAATTGTCTCACTAAATATAAATTTGCATAAAATCGTCACGTTTTAGATGTAGCTTTTCTTTGTGCCATTCGCTAAAGACGCGATGAATCGCGTCTCTACAAATGGTCTATTTGTCGCCTTCTTTTTTCAAATTGGTATTACTTGCCTGTTACCGAATGTTGCACCAGCCAACAATGTAAGCCCACCATTAACAGCGCCAATGGCAGCATCAACATTGGGATGATTTCTAAACTTGTCCAACTTGCAAGCCAGCCTGCTCCAGTGGGTATAATCGCAGCCCCAAAACTGGCGGCACTAGTGGCAATGCTAACAGCCGCAGGAACATGGAGAGCAGGTAATCGTTGAGGGATTAACCAAATGGTTGCAGGAAAGATGGCTGCCAATCCAAAGCCAATCAACGGCAAGCTAATCCATTGATCTGGTAGTTGCCACCAAGCGAGCAATCCAATGATTACAAGACTGAGCGACATACTGATTGTGCGGACTGCTCCAAGCCGTTGCAAGAAATAACCTAAGATGAAACGTCCCAATGTTAATCCCACCCAATAGGCACTAACGCTGTAACCAGCAATCAGCGTGGGAGTGTGACGAGCGACAGACTGCACAGTGTATGCCCAGTTACCAATGCAGGCTTCAGTGCCAACATAAACCAGCAAAAGTAATCCAGTTAGCAGTACTATCGGAGTTTGCAGCGCTTTGCCCAGATTTTCTAACGCAGTTGTCTTTGATGGCAATACCCGTACTGTCATTGGTGTGTAGTTGAAAATGATTACGCCCAGCACGCTGACAATTAATAGACTGACAATCCCGGCTAATACCACATAAACCTGCCGCCAGTTCATCCCAACTGCTAATAAAGTAGTAGCGATCGCGGGGCCTGAAAGTGCGCCAATACCATAAAAAGCATGGAGCAAACCAATCAAACTGGCACTGCGGGAATCTTGCACAATGTAAGTGTTAATGCCTGCATCAATCAATCCAATGCCCAATCCCAACGCCGATCCAGCTGCAACCATGAGAAACCAGGAGGGTGAGATGGCATAGATCGTCAACGCCATCGTCAGCACACCCGCAGCAATCAACAGCATTCGGGCTAACCCCAGCCGACTACTCACAATACTGCTGGTGAATGCTGCCAAAATGTAGCCGCTAATTTGACTGAGAAACAGCAGGGTGACGGTTGCTGGATTCAGGTTATAGGTAGAGAGAATGGAAGGCAGAAGAACTCCTAATCCTGCTTCAGCGATGCCAATGGCAATAAAGGCATAGAAAGCGATCGCCGAACCTATCCACAGAGGCGGTAAGGTGCGTTGATAGTCTGTCATTGGCTGGAATGCTCCTAGATTGCTAAGTTTAAGGGAGCCATTGTAATCCCTTATCCTGTAATTTATGCTCGATCTGCTGCATTTCCTGGATAGTTTCTCCAGTCACGATCGCATAAATTTCGGTGTAGATTTTTCCGTATTTGACCCTCTCTAAAGCTGACAAAACAATCAAGTCCTTGCGATCTAGTTCTGGTTTTAAGGTGACTAAAATTGAATCTAACGTTCCTTCCATGCGGTAGCTACTAGAATATTTAGCAACTTCCTTTCCCAGTCCCAGTAGGGTGTGACGCTGCAAGCACAATGGAGTCGATCCATTAACTCGGAAATTGGCATCGATCGCATAAAATTGTCCGTCTCGATCTTCCAGTACATCAAACCCAATGACGCCGAAATAACCCTGTTTGTAAGCATACTCACCAATGGCGGCAATCATCTCAAAGAACTTGCTCATGTCAGTGTTGCGGTAGTCAATCAGTCCCCCTAAATAATTACCTTCTGGAGTGACGAGTTGGCTGGTAGTGCCGATGAGGGTTATCTCTCCCGTTTTGTTGACATAGAACTGTACGCAGTAATTCTGTATCTCATTCTTAACGAACTCCGAGACAATAATCCTATCGAGCAACTTAATATCCAGATATTTCTTGATTTCTTCAAGACAGTAGTTCAGATCGTTGAGGCTTTTGATGATATAAGTGCCTTCCCCTGAGAGTCCGTGGGACGTTTTAATTAAGTAGGGAAATTCTGGTAATTTAATATCTTCGAGATTGACTTCATGCAAATTGTAGCTTTCGTATTTTGGACATTGCACCCCCAGTTCGGCTAGAGTTACTTTGCTGAGTAAACGGTAATGAGTGTCTGAATCAACAGCGTGTTTTTCTTTTTTGAGGCGATCGAAGGGAAATAGAGTGATGAGTTTATCAAAGCGTTCGCTGTGGCTGAGATCGTCCAGATAAGTTAAGCGATCCATCATTAACCTATGGGAGTAGCTGAAGCCGAAATGCTCTTGCCAGTATGCAAGTAGCGACTTTGGCGGCGGATTAATTATAATTCCTGGAATGCGATCGCCTAATACAGCTAAAATTTTCCAAGGTTCCTTTTGGCAAATCTTGTCAAAGGAGGTTTTGGTGGCTTCACTACTGCCATCTTGAATAAAATATTTTTCCAGGTTGGGATAAGCAGCCCAACTGGCAGTTGCAGGGTAATTTAGGATAAATCCATAAGATGCATCTGTGATATCTTGAGCAAATAGATCGGAAAGAGAACTCCCTTGAAAGTATTGAAAGTTATATTGTGAGTTCATTTAGCCCTCCCAAAAACCGCATCCTCAAACAGTTGAACAGATACATTTTCTGTCTGCACTCCTGCCAGCAGCATCCTGTCTTGCTCAGAGACAATTTCTTTAGTAATTGCAGCTAAGGCTTGGGCAAGTTTCGGCGAAATGAATCTATCTTTTGGTTGATTTTGTTTGTAAACACGTTGTAATTGTTTTGTTTTACTAAATTTTATAGCCTGAAGATTGCTATATTTTGTTTGCATAAAGCTAATATTTAATAATTGGCTTTTATTTATATATCTTACTTATCTTTTAATTAACTCTATCAAACGAAGGAAGTAAATTAGTTTATTTATTATCTGATTTTTGTAGAGACGGCGATTCATCGCGTCTCTTGCCTTAACCGAAATTATTTAGCAGACACCTAATCTAAAACCCCCATACCTTAGATGTACAGGGGTTATTTCAGCTTGCGCGGAATGGTTCAAGGAAAAGGTTAACTTGTATTTCATCCAATTGGAAACTTAAACATGGCCATAGACAAAACTGTACTTATTCAGGATAATCTACTCCGGTTAATACCCCCAATTGTAAATTAACAGCACTAATGTAATCTTGATTGTTTAAAACTTGTGCTGGTAATTTTTTAGCATTGATCGCAGCTTTGACTAAATCTTTCGGAGTAATATTTCCGCGCTGACCTTCAGAAATCAAAGCTCCTCCACTAGGAATTCCTTGCTGTTTTAAACCACCTTGGTAAGCAAGATTAACAAGATTAAACGGCTGAATGTAGCTGACATTGGTGGAATTACTGCCTAATGCATCAGGGTTAACTGCTGTGTTTATTGATGTGGCTGTTTGAGCGCTAGCAATGCCAGATGTAAGGGCAAGAGAGGCAATGATAACTGTATAATTTATCAATCTTGTTAATTTCATAACGGTACTCCTTAACTAGACTAAAGTAAAATCAATAGTTTCTAGTAATAGATTCCTCTTATTTATAGAAATTAACCTACTACAATTGACTCACCCAAACGGTTGAATTGTTTCTCATCCAAATGGGTTACTTATTTGCCGCCTTCTTGTTCTGGCATATTGGTAGCAGTAACCACATTTCACAACTCAACGATGAAACTGTCTCGCAGATGAAAGTCAGCTTCCTCACCTTTATGAGTTAAAGCCCAGTAACTCACATTACCATCTATATTTTTGATAACAGTAGTAATGCCAATTTCAATGCCTTGATTTGCCGAGACAATTTTATTCAAATCGACATCTAACGCAAGTACTAAAGCATCAGCTTGATTATGAACATTAAACGGTAGCTTTTCAAAAGCTGTTTCTTCTTGCATCCCTTGACGATACCCTTCAAAGCGATAGACATTCCAGTGTCCGGCGGGAGAGAGGTTGAATTCCCAATACCGTACAGAATCTTTGATGCCAAGGAAGAATTCAAAGCAAGTGTCTTCCCATAATTCGTACTTGCGTGATGGTGCATTTGATGGTGGAACAATTGCAATTTCTTTTAAATCGCTTCCAAGGTTGTAGCAGATAGTAAGTTGATTGGCATTTCGGGAGATATTGCCTGTAATTTTTAAATTAGGAAAGGATTCGTAACAAGGGAAAGGTTGCAGGGAAAATGTCTGCTTGTTCATTTCATATCTTGGATAATTTTGCGAATCTGCGTTTCTTGAGATTCAATACTTTCAGTCAGCTTAAACTGAACGATCGCTCTTGCTAAATTATGTTCTGGGTGCTTAACTTTGAAGTAGACATTCCCTGCTAAATAATCAGCAAAAAATCTCAGTCCTAGTTCAAAAGTAATTAGACGAATGGCATCATATATGTATGCATAATCATTCTCGGTCAGAAATGCCTTAGCTACAGCGAGATAACCTTGGAGGATTTCTTGACACAAATCGGTATCGAAATAAATACTTTCCCAATTTTCGGTTTCTTCACCAGCCGGATTGCAACCCGATCGCAGGCAATCACCAATATCGTAATGTACCAAACCGGGTTTCACGGTGTCTAGGTCGATGACGCTGACGGCTTGCTGGGTAACAATGTCGAACATCACGTTATTGATTTTGGGATCGCCGTGCATCAGACGTAGAGGTAGCTTGCCTTCAGCTTTGGCATTTTCTAGGATATGTGCAAAGGTTTGGCGATCGCTAACAAACTGTAAACAATAATTAACTTCCGAAGATTGACGTACACTAGTTTTCGGCAAAACTTCATCGTAATGCTGGAGATAAAACGGTGTAATATGGAAGCCTTCGAGGGTGTCAGCAAGTTTTTCTGCTGGCAAATCGCTGATTAGATTGTGGAACATCCCCAAGGCATAACCGATTTCTTTCGCGTGTGAGCGATCGCGCATACTATCAAAGGACTGGGAGCCTTCAATAAAGCTGATTGCCCGCCAAAATGAGCCATCTGCATCTTTCCAGTGGTCTTGAGCGTTTTTGGTCAACAGTACGCGTGGCACTTCCCAGCGACGATTAAGGGGCATATCCTGCAACCTTTTTTGAACGTGTTCAGTTAAGGTACGCATATTCTGCATAATCAGTTGTGGCTGACGAAACACCTGTGTGTTAATGCGTTGCAGGACAAAATGTTGTTCCTTTGAGGAATCTAAAGTTACTAAAAAGGTGTCATTTATATTACCACTACCAAATGCTTTAACGCCTGTAACCTTTTCCAGTAGGGCGAATTGGTTAGCGATCGCCTCCAGATTTCGGGTATCCTGTGTATTAAATTCTTCTATCATCTGTTTCATCTCTACTACTCCTCACGTACATTGCACGAAAGCAATAGGGGATATCGTAGCGCAAGTGTCAAGATAATTCGTAATTCGTAATTCGTAATTCGTAATTGATTAACAAGATGTCAATTATGAATCTTTAAAAGTACTAGAGCAATACTGAATTCATTCGTGAAAAACAAGATTTCTGACTGGTTCCCATTCTGGAAGGCTCTGCCTCCAGTAGCTTGACAAGAGGCAGAGCCTCTTTTAAACACATTCCCAGCCTCCAGGCTGGGAACAAGACAAACCCCGTGCTAATTCAACAATTAGGAAATCTCATCGCTATCTACCCACTCGTCATAAGATGAGTCATAACCAATGTAGTGAAGAAAGTATTGCTGACCTTGGACTTTCTCAATCGTTGCGGAATACCAAGCCTCTTGGTCATCATCCCAACATTTTACCTTTTGACCTACTGCATATCCATTTTCATCAGTGGAGCGAAGATCGCGAGTCCGAATGTCATCTTCGCCTACCCACTCGTCATAAGATGAACCGTAACCAAGGTAATGAACAAAGAACTGGTCATCTTGGATTTTCTCAATAGTTCCTTGATACCAATCCTCTTCATCATTATCCCAGACTTCTACTGTTTTGCTGACTTCATACTGAGTCTTATCTGATTTATCTGATTTAACGGCAGATGAGACATCTTGAATCGGCTTTTGTTGCTCTTGTTTGATTTCCTCTTTTACTAGAGTGTATGCTTGCAAAATCAAACTGCGAGCGACAGTTTGAATTCCTGTATGCTCGTAGTAATTGGTAGTTTGATCTAGGAATGCTGCAACTAAATCTAAATTATCATCAGCAATCTGAATAAAATTACCCAAATTACTAGAAATTGATTGCGGGGTTATGCCTGTCTTGGATACTAAATTATTCATCCAGCCTTGCACGGAGTTGAAACCCTGACTGATAAAACCAACTTTATCAGAAGGATTGCTTCCTGGAAGAAAGTTATTAACGGCTAAGAAAACCGGATTTTGAGTTATTGCACTAGCATCAGTACCACTAATCACTCCGTGAATTTTGCTGAGAAAGTCAGGGCCCAAGGGCAGAATTCCATCTAGACAAACTAAAGCTACCATCCGCATTAGGGATGCATTTTGATAGTTGTTAGTCAGGGAATTAGCAAACTCTTGGGGATTAGGTTGAGGAATACCGTTTAGTTTGCAAAAAGCAATGATTTCGACAGCAATTTTTAATACTAAATCAATGGATTGAGTGACATCGGCTTTGGGAGTAATGTTGCCTAAAAAAGAGAGAAAGCCGATTTTTTCACTAACTTTATTTGCTAAAGCCGCCGCTGCCATCGCTGTGTCTGCCTTATCAATTGTTTGATAAAGTTTGATGGCAAACTGGTAGCCTTTTTGAGGATCTTGGTATAAAGTGACAGCGCGATCGCGGATTTTTTGAATTACCTTAGCATCGGTTTCTCCAGTAATGGCGCGGATATTATTGTCAAACCCCGTCAAATTGCTCCATTCACCTGGTGCTACATAATCAAGAGCCTTTAAAACTTTGACAGTAATATTGTCAGTCGGTAACTCGTCAACCAACTGAATAATTGATTTATCCATCAGCCGATCCTCAAAACTCCAGATATTGTTACAACACGGCTCAGAGCAGCCCACATCTAGCACTGGGCAATTACTAAACCGTATTTATAGAGTTCCCCAACCTGAGCAAAAAATAACGATGTTAGTAACAGAAGCTACACCTAAAGATATTGCACAGGCGATCGCATCGCATCCCAAACGCAAAGCTGAATCAACAGTTTCAGTCTGCGAGGGATGCGTAGGCGCAGCCCTCGCAGACATCGCTTTTTCGAGTACCTCCAGCCATCTGATACTTATGGCTATTATTCTCAGCACTCCCATAACACCGAAAATCGGTTTAAACGGTGACTCTTGTACCGTCAAATTTGGTGAAGGTGAAGCCATTGAATATTTCGTTATAACCCAGTCTCTCATCCCTGAGCAGACTAATAGCAACCTCTTCTCCTAAAGCCAAAGCAGCGGAACCATCCGAACGCCAATGGATACCACCATGACCGCGACCAATAGCATAATTAGTTGCCAGTTTATTCAATTCTCCACCTACAGTTAGTGGTGGGCCACTGTAAGCAATTACTTTTGTTGGGTCTTTGGGATCGGGCACTACTGGCGAGGGGATAACAAAGTTTTCATCAAAAAATGCTTTCAACAGCGTGACATTGACGCCAGCAGTAGCAGCCGCACCACCTGTATAGGAGGAATGGGTTGGCGATCCTTCTGGATATGCTTGGGGCAATAGATAGGTGTTGAAGGTGCTAAAGGTCTGAGCCAAAGCATTAGAATTGAAGACCTCAGAATTAATTGGATACTTGGTTTTATTCACAATGTTGTTGTAGACTAGCCCACCATAGGCTTCTGGGCGCAGAATGCGGTGTACATAATACTTCTGCCAGTATGAGGCTCTAATCACACGCGAGCTACCCAAATTAAGCAAGGCTTGTAAATGTCCCACTGCAAACGTTGCATTAGAACCAATTTGGGTCTTCGATCTGACGTAGGGATTGCCTGGATTCAAAGGAGTACCGATGCTACCAAGAATCAAAGAGGCTCCTAAGTATGTAGGGCCGCCAATATGAGCATACTCACCTAAATCCCGAACTGTGGCTATGTAACGGTTTTTGGGGTCGTATTTAATGGATTTCCCGGAACTACCTCCATTCTGAATAGCTAACCAACATCTCCAACATCTCCTCCGTTTTTTGAGGAGAAAGGTGAACCTAAAACTCCTGCAACAACGCTAGCGGCACTAAACAAACCAGCACGACCAAGAAATGAGCGTCTGCTGGCGTGACTACCAAAAAAACGTTTGCTAGCTACACGGGATTGTTTTAGTTTATCTATTTCGCTATTAGCCTGAGTATCTTGCTCGGAACCTTGATGAGAATTTGGATCTACTTGCATGAGATGTTCTCCACTAGAAAAAATAATCCAAAAATTTAGTCATAAGTGAATACATGAGCATCTGAGAACTAGAACAACTAGCCACACACAAAATGCCCACCTCTAGAGAAACAGGAAAATCGAACCAGATTTGGGATGATATCTGGGGTTACTTTACTGGTACTGGAAGGTAGCTTGCATAAGAGTGATATCAGGTTCGGTTAAACACTTAATAATATCTGTAGCTTAGGTTGAAGAACGTAGAATCTAATGCGAACAGCATCTCGTAGAGAAGGGACTTCTCGCAGGGAAACCTAACATTTGATCCTTGTTTATGTTGGGTTTGACTGCCGCCGTTAAACCCAACCTAAATTGATAGATTTTATTAGAAGTAATTATCCAAACTTGATATGCTTCTCCTGACAGTAATATCGGCATTCAGTGCTGGTATGATGCCTCGATCGCAGGGCTGTTATACTTTTGTAGTTGTAATCAGTGCGATCGCATGTTGCCGGGATTAAAGCACAGCTAAAATCACCGGTTGCTTCCAGTTAAGCTAAAAGTACTGTAGCTTTATCTATTTACCGTAGTTTGTGGATGCTAAATCAGACTGTCTCACAATCGGTGATAAAAATCAAGAGTTTTTTAGAATAAACAGGTTTGCAGAATGAACCAATGGCACTAAAATAACGCCAAACCCAATATTTATAAGGATGAGCGGGTATCGGGTGTGGGGAATGAAGAATTAGTAACTTCTGTTTCATCTCTGGGCTTGAATGCTTATTAACACGAACCTGCAATTCTACCCCCTAGACCTTGCCCAGACGAGGTTTCATCTTTACAAGCGTGTTATTCGCCCATGCACACCGACCGTCGAGAGTCGATCGGTTGTAATGCAGTCAAAATTACTAAAATATGAATTGCCAAAGGAGGGAAACTGATGAATTCATTTGTGCTTTGTTTTCAAGATATTGATAAAACACAACTCAAGGTTGTTGGGGGTAAAGGCGCAAACCTGGGGGAACTTTCCAAGATTGAAGGAATCTTTGTACCGGATGGCTTTTGTATTTCTACTGAAGCTTTTAAAAGAATCATTGGGGAAACGTCGTCGATTAACGAATTACTCGCTCAGTTATCGCTTCTAAAAGTGGAAGATCGGCATAAAATCGGTGAACTTAGCGGTGAGATTCGCTCTTTCATTGAAGGGATAACCATTCCTCAAGATATTAATGAAGAGATCGCCCGCCTCCTCTCCAGGTTTGATGAAAAAAATGCCTATGCAGTACGATCCAGCGCAACCGCAGAGGATTTACCAACGGCCTCTTTTGCAGGTCAGCAGGATACGTATTTGAACATTATTGGAAAGGAGTCAATCTATCAGCATATCAGCAAGTGCTGGGCATCGCTATTTACCGAGAGGGCAGTAATTTACCGCCTTCAAAATGGCTTCGACCACCGTAAAGTCCACCTGTCTGTGGTTGTTCAGAAGATGGTCTTTCCACAGGTGGCAGGAATTTTGTTTACTGCCGATCCCGTCACTTCTAATAGGAAAGTGTTATCCATTGATGCCAGCTTCGGACTTGGTGAGGCTATGGTCAGAGGCATTGTGAATGCTGATATCTATAAAGTGTGTAACGGCAAGGTTATCGATAAGAAGATATCCACCAAGAAACTGGCTATTTACGCCTTAAAAGATGGCGGTACGAAAGAACAGGAAATTGAGCAACAGAGACAGAATAGGCAAGCGCTGACGGATGAGCAGATTGTACAGCTTGAGCGCATAGGCAGAAAGATCGAAGAACATTTCGGCAGCCCCCAGGACATCGAATGGTGTTTGGTTGATGATACATTTTATATTGTCCAGAGTAGGCCGATCGCTACTTTATACCCGATCCCTGAAGCGAGCGATCGCGAAAATCACGTCTATGTATCTGTTGGTCATCAACAAATGATGACTGACCCCATGAAACCATTGGGATTGTCTTTATTCCAGTTAACAGCTGCTCGACCCATGTATAAAGCGGGTGGAAGGTTGTTTGTTGATATCACACCCGATCTGGCTTCACCTGTTAGAAGAGAAATTATAGTAGATGTTTTGGGAAAATCCGATCCGCTCATAAAAGACGCACTTATGACCATCATAGAGCGAGGAGATTTTATAAAATCGTTACCAAACGATCAAAAAGAACTGAGTCTCGATAAAAGCAATAAAGGTATGTCGTCTGCGGATTTTCAAACACAAATCGAATACGATCCGACAATCGTTCCCGATCTGATTAAGAGTAATCAAGCATCGATAGACGAGTTAAAACATAACATCCAAACGAAATCAGGATTGGCTCTAATTGATTTTATTCTAGAAGACACACAGAAATTAAAAAAGAGTTTATCCGATCCACAAAGTTTTGGTGTGATTATGACTGGTATGAATGCTTCATCATGGATCAATGAAAAAATGAACGAATGGTTAGGTGAGAAAAATGTAGCAGACACGCTTTCTCAATCTGTAGCCAACAATATTACTTCGGAAATGGGTTTGGCGCTATTGGATGTCGCAGATGTGATTCGTCCTTATCCTGAAGTAATTGATTATTTACAACATGTAAAAGATGATAGCTTTTTGGATGAACTGCCTAAGTTTCATGGTGGAAAGGAAACCCAAGACGCTATTTATGCTTATCTCAACAAATACGGAATGCGATGTGCCGGAGAAATCGATATTACTAAAACTCGTTGGAGTGAAAAACCAACTACACTTGTCCCCATGATTCTCAGTAACATCAAAAACTTTGAGCCTAATGCCAGCAATCGGAAATTTGAGCAGGGGCGACAGTCAGCTTTGAAAAAAGAACAAGAGTTATTAGAGCGATTGAAGAAATTACCGGATGGTGAACAAAAGTCCGAAGAGACAAAACGAACGATCGGCCTAATCCGGAATTTCGTCGGTTATCGTGAATATCCAAAATACGGCATAGTTAATCGCTACTTTGTTTATAAAAAAGCTTTACTCAAAGAAGCCGAACAACTCGTACAAACCAACGTTATTCATGAAAAAGAAGATATATACTATCTTACTTTTGAAGAACTTCGCGAAGTTGTACGCACAAATCAACTTGATTACCAGATTATCAGCAAACGAAAAGACGAGTACAAATTATATGAAAAACTAACTCCTCCCCGTGCGATCGCGTCTGACGGTGAAATTATTGCAGGTCGGTACAAACGAGAAAATCTCCCAGCCGAAGCTATTGTAGGTCTACCTGTTTCCTCCGGAGTTATAGAGGGACGAGCACGTGTCATCTTAAACATGGAAGATGCCGATCTAGAAGATGGAGATATATTAGTCACCTCCTTTACTGACCCTAGCTGGACACCATTGTTTGTATCCATAAAAGGCCTAGTCACCGAAGTTGGTGGACTGATGACTCATGGAGCAGTTATCGCACGTGAATATGGCTTACCAACAGTTGTCGGAGTGGAGAATGCTACCAAACTGATCGATGACGGACAGAGAATCCGAGTGAATGGAACAGAAGGGTATGTAGAAATCCTATATTAAAGCGAAAATTACTTTCATTGGATTTTAAATATTGGGGGAATGCCACTAAGAAAAGCTATAAGCTATACGAGGTAAGAATTTCAATTTTTAATCAATGAACAGTGAGTGTGCAGGTTGAGCGATCGCCCAGGTAGAAGTAAACCACGAGTTCGCAAACGTCGTCCAAAAATTTACCCCTTGATGACCAAACCTCAGCACGAATTACAAAAGCAATTGCAAACTGCTTAACCACAAGTGTTTCAGCTTTTCTGAGTGCTATTCGCAGCATGAACTCGAATTTGCATTAAACGGCTGGAGATTTTCTCTTCCGTACACTGATAATGAGCGATAAATGCCACAGCCAACAAAAAGCATCTCAGAGTACAAACGCCTGATTATGTCTAGCTAGCTAATTTTTTGTGTGACCAAATAATTAGCTATGCATATTTTCATAAAGACTGTATACTATTTAAAATACATTAAGTCGACCGATAAACTGTAGTATACCATCTAACTCACGTAGATACCTGCCAGTCAATTATTTAACTGCACTAATCAGAAAACAGAATGGTTCCTTTCATCCATAGTGGGCGATCGCTCATGAACAGCTTCTGTTTTATTGCTTTAGGTTGAATAGTCTACATATCACGATTATTACAAGGAAAAGATTTCATGAGCAACATCCAACTATACTTTGCCAAAGCCTCTACCTTCTCTCAACGTACTCGCGTCGTCTTACTGGAAAAAGGTATTGACTTCACCCCGATAGAAATTGACCTACAAAATAAACCAGATGGGTACACGCAGATTTCGGGCTATGGTAAAGTTCCAGCTATCAAACATGGGGATGTTGAAATTTACGAGTCCGCCATTATCAATGAATATCTAGATGAAGTTTTTCCAGAACCACCTTTGTTACCCCGCGATCCCGCAGCTAAAGCGATCGCTCGGATTTGGATAGACTACGCCAATACTCGTCTTGTCCCAGCTTTTAACAAATTTCTGCGCGGTAAAGATAGCCAAGAACAGGAACAAGGACGAAAAGAGTTCACAGAAGCACTTCTATATATTGAACAAGAAGGATTAGGCAAAGGTGATTACTTATTAGGAGATCGGTTTAGCCTAGTTGATATCAGCTTCTATCCTTGGTTTGAACGTTTACCACTCTTAGAACACTTCCGCAAATTCACACTACCAGCAGAAACACCTCGTTTGCAGACATGGTGGAACAGGTTAAGCGATCGCTCCTCAATCCAAGCAGTAGCCAACCCTGTGGACTTCTATTTGCAAAGATTCGCCAAAGTTCTCGGTGAACCTGTTCCTGTTGGTGCATCTCAAAAATAGGACACATGACCAACAATTAACCAAAATCCAAAATGGGATAACCTATGAGCTTAAATAACCAAGTTCTAGACAAACCAATTTCCGCAGAATTGCCATACGTAGAGGCCAACCTCAGTTACCTGATTCCAACGGCAGAAAAACCTGTTAACTATACTTACGAACCACCAGCCGGAATTCCCCGCACGAATGCAACTTATCAGACGCATAAACTGCCAATTTACAATGCTCGTTCTATCTCAGAGAATATCTCGTTAGATCGAGAAGGTTTCGCCTTTACTGGACATAATACTAATGTCCGCAACTTTTACGATGAAGACGAAGTACGCCGCGTCTATTATCCAGAAGCCGAGCAATTGTTAAAAGAGGTGACAGGTGGAACGAAGGTAGTAATATTCGATCACACCCTTCGTAACGCTGGTAACTCCAAGCCAGGTGAGAATAATATTAAAGAACCCGCCAAGCGCGTACACAACGACTTCACCGCCAAATCTGGCTATACTCGCGCCCGTTTGGAACTAGCAGCGCGAGGTATAGATGATGATGGTATTGAGACGTTATTAAAACAACGATTTGCCATCATCAATGTTTGGCGAGCGATCGCAACACCAATCCAAGAATCACCCTTAGCACTGTGTGACGCGCAAAGTATAGCGGTTATTAGTCTAGTCCAGTACAATAGGAAAGAGCAATTTTACTGATAT
>NZ_CAWUDN010000085.1:0-35328 GCF_963920915.1 Nostoc sp. PCC 9305 | reverse complement strand
ACTTCCGAGTTCAAAGGTGCAACTTCCGAGTTCAAAGGTGCAACTTCCGAGTTCAGAGGCTCAACTTCCGAGTTCAGAGGCTCAGATATTTTTAATCAGCAGTGCTAGCTTTTTGCGGCAAAAGATAAATACCCCCAGAGATTAAAGTCAAGGCGACAGAAACCCAAAAGGCAATCAGAGAGGGAGTTTGCCAGACTTCAGGTAGGGGTGCAATCAGAAGTGCGATCGCAACTATTTGACTAACAGTTTTGAGTTTACCCCAAATATTCGCTCCGGTAATTGTCGTTTGATTCACCCGCCAACCAGCGATCGCTAATTCCCGCGCTAAAATCAAAAACACTCCCCAAGCTGGTACTTTTCCTAGTTCAATCAAAACCATCAATGGCGCAAGTACTAGAAATTTATCCACTAAGGGGTCAAGAAATTTACCCAACTCGCTAACTTGGTTGAGTTTCCGCGCCAAATAGCCATCTAACCAATCAGTTAACGCTGCAACGATAAAAATCGCCAAACATATCCATCTAGCTTGTGCTGTGGGAATATACAAGCCATAAAGCAGAAAGGGTACACCCAGAAGGCGAGAGAAAGTAATCCAGTTGGGTAAAGTCATTGAAAATTTAAAATTAATTAGTGTAAAGCAACAAACAGCCAAGCAAATATGCAAAATATATGCAGATTAGTGTATCTGAGTGTGCCTGCGTGGGAAAATCTGTTTTCTGAAGCTCTCTTAAAACAATACTATGACTGAACACACAGACTCCCAATTCCGCATCGAACGCGATTCAATGGGCGATCGCCAAATTGCTAGTAGCGTTTATTACGGCATTCAAACACTACGGGCGATCGAAAATTTCCCCATTAGCGGCATCAAGCCTTTAGCTACTTACGTAGATGCTGGATTGATAATAAAAAAAGCTACAGCAATTGTGAATGGAGAACTAAATTGCATTCCTCAAGATATTAGTCAGGCGATTGTCCAAGCAACTGATGAAATTTTAGCTGGGAAGTTCCGCGATCAATTTGTTGTAGATGTTTATCAGGCGGGTGCTGGAACATCCCACCACATGAATATCAACGAAGTTTTGGCAAATCGCGCTTTAGAAATACTCGGTGAAGAAAAGGGAAACTATAAACGTGTTAGTCCCAATGACCACGTTAATTATGGACAGTCTACTAATGATGTGATTCCGACTGCAATTCGCATTGGTGGTTTATTAGCATTATCTAAAACATTACACCCAGCAATAGATGGTGCGATCGCATCTTTAGAAAAGAAAGCTGTAGAATTTCAAGATATTGTCAAATCTGGCAGAACCCACTTACAAGACGCTGTACCCGTGCGTTTGGGTGAGAATTTTCGGGCTTGGGCGCAAATTCTTACAGAACATCAAAACCGCATTTATACTGCCTCTGGAGATTTGATGGTACTGGGTTTAGGAGGTAGTGCAGCCGGTACGGGATTAAATACTCATCCTTTATATCGCGCCCGTGTGGTAGAAGTTCTTTCAGAATTGATTGATACTCCTTTAGAACCTGCGCCGCATCTCATGGCAGCTATGCAAAGTATGGCTCCATTTGTGAATGTTTCCGGTGCTTTACGCAACTTAGCCCAGGATTTAGCCAAAATATCTCATGATTTACGGCTGATGGATTCGGGGCCAAAAACAGGCTTAAAAGAAATTCAACTGCCCCCAGTGCAACCCGGTTCCTCGATTATGCCAGGGAAATATAACCCAGTTATGGCAGAGATGACATCAATGGTGTGTTTTCAGGTGATGGGTTACGACAGTGCGATCGCTTTAGCCGCACAAGCCGGACAATTAGAATTAAATGTGATGATGCCACTGATTGCCTATGACTTAATTCACAGTATCGAAATTCTTGGTAATACCATCGCTGCACTCACCGAACGCTGCATTGAGGGAATTACTGCCAATCGGGAACGTTGTTTAGCTTATGCCGAAGGCAGTTTAGCTTTAGTAACCGCACTAAATACCCATATCGGTTATTTAAATGCTGCTGCTGTCGCCAAAGAATCCTTAGAAACTGGTAAATCTCTGCGGCAAATTGTTTTAGAACGAGGATTAATGAGTGAAACAGATTTAGCCACAGTGTTAAATCTAGAACAAATGAGTGGTATCTTACCGCTTAAAACAGAATAATAGGGGACAGGTTACAAGTTATAGATCAATACGGTTCAGATAAGCCCAAAACCCTCATGTAGAGACGCGATTTATCGCGTCTTCAAAGACCAATTACCTACACCAATAACCCTTAACTGAACCGTATTAGGTTATAGGTTGCTATCCTCTATTGCCTATTCCCTGTCCCCTGTCCCCTATCCCCTACCTATACCATGCAGACTCAAAAACCAGCTGTTAGTCTCATTCGGGCTACATCATACAAACGAGAAGCTTTACGGGAATCTTTAGTGGTTCTCCTGGAACCTTTTGGAGGAATGGCAGCGTTTGTGAAAAAAGGCGATCGCGTTTTACTCAAACCAAATCTACTTACAGGTTCCCGTCCTGGTAAAGAATGTATCACCCGTGCCGAACTAGTTTATGAAGTTGCCCAAATGGTAATTGAGGTTGGCGGTAAGCCATTTTTGGGCGATAGTCCTGCTTTTGGTAGTGCCAAGGGCGTAGCAATAGCAAATGGCTATCTGCCTATTCTAGAAGAACTCAATCTTCCCATCATCGATTTTCACGGTCAGCGTTACCAAACCGTCAGTGACAATTTTAACCATCTGCGACTGTCTAAAGAAGCAATGGAAGCAGATGTAGTGATTAACCTACCGAAAGTGAAATCACATGCTCAGTTGACATTGACATTGGGCGTAAAAAACTTGTTTGGTTGCGTCCCTGGCAAAATGAAAGCTTGGTGGCACATGGAAGCCGGAAAAGATGCGAATAGATTTGGTGAAATGTTAGTAGAAACTGCTAGGGCTATTAACCCTAACTTAACCATATTAGATGGCATCATCGGTCATGAAGGTAATGGCCCCAGTAACGGGGAACCTCGCCAACTGGGTATTTTAGCAGCGGCATCAGATATATTTGCCTTAGATCGAGCGATGGTAGAAATCCTCAATGTTCCTCCTGAACAAGTGCCCACAGTTGCAGCTTCTCAAAGGCTAGGAGTTTGTCCAGAACTAACTGCCATAGACTTTCCGCATTTAAATCCTGACTTATTAAAAATAGAAGATTGGCGGCTACCCGACAAGTTAATGCCCATCGATTTTGGTATGCCCCGCGTCATTAAGTCTACCTTTAAGCATCTTTACACCCGATTTATCAAGGAACCAATCAGTGTTTATGGAAGGGAGTGAGGAAGAAGCAGGGGGGCAGGGGAGCAGGGGAGGCAGGGGGAGAATAACTCTTAACTCCTAACTCCTAACTCAGCACTCAGCACTGTTTTGCCCAATCCCCAATTTAATGCAAACGTCGTTACAGCAATTTCATTGATTAGCAGAGTAATCTGTAATTACCCTCCGATTGCTTAACCAAACCGCCCTATTATATTTAGTGGCGGTTTTTTTAGCCGATTAATTTGTTATACAATTTTTACTCTTAGATTTAATTTATCCAAAAAGTTATACGGATTTAGGATCTGGAAATTGGGATTGGGTATTTTGTTCAGATATGAGGAAAGTTTGCTAATAACCTACTCACGTCCATGCCACCTTCTAAAACTTTTTTACTCTACCTTTATATAGATTGACAAAATTGCTGTCATATTACACAGATTGCAAAATTTAAATTATTAAATATTTGTTTAGTGATATTACTGAATCTATTCTGCCTTATACAGTTGATGTATCTGTGTTTATTCGGTAGTTATCATTGGTTACAAAAATCATTACTACCTATTTCTTCTCTGGTGTCAAATATTTTTGTGTATAACTACCATATAACAATCAAAAGCACTGAATATCTATCAGTGCAATTGCTGTTTTGTGTCCTGTATCACAAATTAGCAATTCCAGTAAAATGACCTTATCAAAGGCTTTATAGAATGTTATAATCATGAAGTATCGGATAAATATGTTTTGCTAATTAATCTTTAATCAGCGAAAAAATGTAACTTATGATGCTGTCAAAGTTTGCTTTGCGTATGCAACCCGTTACACCGTACAGGGAAACATCTGAAAATATTAATTACAAAATAAAACATGATTTGTTTAGTTGTAACTTTGTATTAAGAATTCCATGTATAAAAAGACTACTATGACAGTTGTATAACTGGTTTAAATTGTAGAATGCTACACATTTTACAGTTTAAAAATAGCTAAAATAGCATTAATACTCTCACTCAGAGAGTAAATCTACACAGTGTTACGAAGAACTTCAATTTTGTATGAATTCAAATAGCCAGTCTGCCAATGCCGCTACATATTCCCAACGTTTGGCAGACATTGTGGGAACTGCGATCGCTCTGTTGACTCTTACCCTACCCGTATTTGTCATCGCCCACTATTCTTCAACTAATGTTCAAAATAACCAGCAACCTCTGATCCAAAACATACAAGGAAATCAAGATTGATCGAGCTTCACAGCTGCATTTCCTCATGAGGAGACCTACAAAAAGCAGAACACTGATTTTGTAGACAATCTCTGTAGATGTGGGTGTAGTTCGTCAAGAATAAGCTAAATCTGGATTGTGTGACTCCAGATTTGAGTTGTCTTAACAAACTTAGGACAGAAATCTCTCTAACAACAATTAAGGGCAGAGGATATCCATCAATACCCTCTTGGAAAAAGCGTTGCGAAGTTTGCTCGTAACGCTTTCTCTATTTTTTGGCTAATTCAAGGGAGCAGGAAAGCAGGGGAGATAAGGGGACAATCACCTTGCCCTCTTCCCTATGCCATAGAACAAATACCTTGGGAAGAGATCCATATTGCCCTAAAATTCTACACGGGGAGCGAAGCTGACTGAGTGCCCCCATGATTCACCGTTATCAGAGGAGTTTTTTGTGGACTTATCTCGTATTCCTGCCCAACCGAAACCTGGTCTAATCAACGTTCTGATTGAAATTACTGGCGGAAGTAAAAATAAATACGAATACGACAAGGAACTAGAAGCTTTTGCTCTAGACCGAGTACTTTATTCCTCGGTACAATATCCTTATGACTACGGCTTTGTACCTAATACTTTGGCTGATGATGGCGATCCCCTAGATGGTATGGTCATAATTGACGAGCCGACCTTTCCCGGCTGTATTATTGCTGCACGACCAATTGGCTTTTTGGAGATGATTGACGGTGGCGATCGCGATGAAAAAATCCTTTGTGTTCCTGACAAAGATCCACGCTACACTCAAGTAAAATCCCTGAAAGACGTAGCACCACACCGCTTAGATGAAATTGCTGAATTTTTCCGTAGTTATAAAAATTTGGAAAAAAAGGTGACTGAAATTCTCGGTTGGCAAGATGTGGACAAGGTTGCAGCTTTAGTAGAAAAATCCGTCAAAGCTTATAGAGGATAATAGAAAAGTTAGGAGTTAGGAGTTAAGAGTTATGAATTTTGATTCTTAACTCCTGTACAGACGCGATTAATCGCGTCTGTACTCATAACTTTTGTTTGTTACGGATCGCAAAAACTGCCACCAACCCTAAACCAGAATGCAGCGTACTCTCCTTTTGGCAAAAATTCATAATTGCACCCTTACGGGGGCGAATATCAACTACGTGGGTAGTATCAGCATTGATGAAATACTTTTGGAAAAAGCTGGTATTTTACCTTATGAGCAGGTGCAAGTAGTTAATAGTGCCAACGGTCAGCGCTTTATTACCTATGCGATCCCCGCTCTAGCTCATTCAGGAATCATTGAGCTAAATGGAGGTGCGGCACGTTTAGGCATTATTGGCGATCGCTTGATTATAATGACTTACGGGCAGTTCACTCCAGAAGAGGTAAAAAGTTACTCTCCTACGGTAGTCATTGTGGACGAAAAAAACAGGCTGTTGGAAGTGCGGCGCTACGATGACCTGCTCACTAAGGTCTAATTTCAAGGAAAATGTCAAATTTTGAGTTGTCGGATTCCCAGAGCTACATATCTGAAAAGTCATCTACCCTGCCCAGTAGCCCAGCAGGTGAATTTATCGTGCAATTCTGGGGTGTCAGAGGTTTGATACCCACTCCTAGTAGCAACACCAATCGTTATGGTGGTAATACTGCTTGTGTAGAAATACATGTAGCTGGGAAACGCTTGATTTTTGATGGTGGTACTGGCTTACGCATACTTGGTAAAACTTGGCAAGAACTGCAACAGCCACTAGAAGCCCATTTATTTTTTACCAACTGCCAATCAAACCGAATTCAAGGATTTCCCTTTTTTGCTCCTGCATTTATTGGGGAAAATTGCTTCCATATTTACGGCACAGCTGCCTCAAATGGAGCTTCAATCAAACAATGTCTGTACGATCAGATGCTCCAGCCGCACTTTCCTTACCCTTTACAGGTAATGCAGTCAGAATTGCAATTTTACAATCTGACTCCAGAAAGTGATGTGAAGTTAGATGATGTTACCATTACAACTGCATTAATTAATCAAACTCAGCGGTCAGTTGGCTACCGAGTTACTTGGCAAGAGTATAGTGTTGCCTACATCACAGATTTGCACCAAAATGCCGATCAAGTGGAGCAAGAGCGGATTTTAGAGTTTATTCAAGGCGTTGACTTACTGATTGCCAATGCTACTTACACTCCGCCGACATCTCACAACCATGATTCTGCTGATTTACTCTGGCAAGCTGCGGTGAATGCGGCTTTAAATGCTGGCGTCAAACGGCTAGCCATTTCTCATCATCACCCAGATGACCATGATGATTTTCTCGATCGGGTGCAAGTCGATATTAAATCTGCTTTTCCTCAAGCCATACTAGCCCATGAAGGTCTAGTATTATCTGTTGGTAATTGATTTTTTTAATACTTAGATGTAGTGCAGGAGATATTTGTTTGCCAAGGGCTATATAGGCTGACGTTAGGTGCTTGAGCTACTAGCTGGATGTCTCCATTAGGATCAACTACCCAGCTTTGGGCTTCCACAATCTGATTAGTAGATTTGGTAACAGATGTAGTAGATTTTTTATCTGTAATTTCCACAGATAATTTATCCGTTACTCTCTCTGTTGCTTGTGGGGGCAAATCTACCCAACTTGTAATCACTGCTCGTCCCCGCAGAGGCTCGTTAGGACTAAGGGGTAATCCACCGCGTCCTGTGGCGATAAAGCGACTAGCGGTTTGTCCTCTTCTGGGAGTGCAACCTTGAGCGATTTGTTGGGATGCATCGACGAGGTTAGAGGGTAGTTGAATTAAGCCACGACTAGGGTCTACATCGGGTGTGTTTAGTTCTACAGTCCCAGCCACCCCACGTTCAGAACTAGCAGTGATATCACTCAGGGAAGTTGGGCGTGAGCGAGATTGAATCCCAAAGAGACCTTTGACTGTAATCTCAACATTACCACCCTTACCAGTGAAAGCATTGGCGCTGATGTTGCTATCTTCGCTTGGAACAGCAACAATGAAGGGGGTCTTGATAGTAACATTACCACCATCGCCTCCTGCTTGAGCAGTGCCAGCAGTGGAAGATATTTGACTATTACGGCGGAGTAAGAGCAAGTCTTGCAGGCTGAGGTTAATATCGCCACCTTGATTGCTAGCTGTTTGTGCCGATATTAGCCCTTGGTTATCTAAAGTCAAATTTTCTGCTTGAATTTGAATATTGCCACCTTTTCCGCTACCTTGGCTATTTACAGCGATTCTTGCATCGTCTTGAACTGTGACCGTTTTGGAGGGAGTGATATTTCTAGGTTGAATGAAAATATTTCCGCCATTACCTGTAGAGCCAAGTTCAGTGTTAGCAAACAACCCACTGTCCTTTCCTGTTAAAATCAGATGGTCTTGTACCCTTAAAGAAATGTCCCCGGCTTGACTGTTAGTGGAAGTAGATGTGCGTAATTGACCGCTATTGACTACTTCAACTGTGTCTGCCGTGACCGTAACACCACCTGCGTCTCCCTTTCCCTCGGTTTCCGCAGTTATTACAGCACCATTTGTTACAGACAGTCTAGCAGTAGTAATGTCGAGCTTACCCCCTTTACCTATACCTGTTGCATCTACTGAGCTAGCAATGAAGCTGGCAGAGTTATTAATACTATCTACTCCATCTAAGGAGACTGCTTTACTGGCTTGAATTGTTAAGTTGCCAGCATTTCCACGTCCAGAAGTAGAAGTGTTTATTTGAGCGCCACGAGTCAGCGAGAGCAATCCTGCGCTGATGTTTATATTACCTCCATCACCGACTGCACTTGGCCCCACTCCATTAGTTATTGCACTACCAAACCTATCGAATGAGATTAGCCCCGAAACCTGAATTGTCACGTTTCCTGCATTTCCCTGCCCCTGAGTGTTAGCTGAGACTCCACCACCATTTGTAAGGAAAAGTGACTCAGCGATGACCGTGACGTTTCCTCCTTGTCCTGAGCCTTGTACTAAGGTGCTGAAGGCACCACTGGGTAATTCATTACTACCTACCCCCTTTATAAACACAGAACCACGGGTTTGAATCGTAACGTTGCCTCCTCTCCCTTGTCCAAAGATACTAGTTGCCAGTTCACCACCATTTGTAAGGGAAAGTGACTCAGCGATGACCGTGACGTTTCCGCCCTGACCTACTCCTCCAGGATTCACTGTACTGAAGACACCACTGGAAAAGTTATTGCTACCTACTCCCTCTATCAACACAGGACCACGGGTTTGAATCATAACGTTGCCTGCTCTCCCCTGACCGGAAATGCTAGCGGCTAATTCGGCACCATTTTTAAGGGAAAGTGACTCAGCTACAATAGTAATATCTCCTCCCTGTCCAATAACTCCAGGTCCTATCAAGCTGCCCACCCCACTGGGAAAACCACTAAGCGGAGAACTGCTCCTGCCCACTCCATCCGCAAAGACAGAACCGCGAGCTTGAATCGATACATTGCCTGCGTCTCCCTGTCCATAGTTGCTCACATTTAAAACACCGCCGTTGGTCAAGGAAAGCAAGCCAGTAGTAACTGTGATGTTTCCAGCTTTACCTACACCTCCTTTACTTACAGAACTGAATACAGCACCTCCATTGAGGGAAACTCGATCGCGCACATTAATTACGACGTTACCCAGATTTCCACGCCCACGATTGTTTAATGCAACAATCAAGGCAGCATCATCAGCGATCGCAAGTGACTCAGCAGTAATACGAATGTTGCCACTGTTGCCAGTGGCTCCAGTCTGGACTAAGTTCTGAATGAGACTGCCACCAGCAACAATTACTGTTCCTGTAGCATTGAGGGTTATATCTCCTGCTTTGTTATCAACTTCTCCCAGTCCTGTGTTTATTCCAGATATGAGAGCACTTCCCTCCAAAATTTCTATATTCCGCGCATTAACTATAATGCTGCCCTCTTTGTCATCAGGAACAACAACTCTACCACCAGTCAAGGAGACATCTGCCCGTGTTGCTCCCTCTGGAAAGCTTAGACTCAGATTATTGCGATCTACCTGAAGCCCAATTGTTCCTGCTCCTGCTAATCCTCCTAACTCTACTCGCCCACCAAAGGCATACAAACCTGCACCATTAATTTTAATGTTGCCACCGACGAGTAATAAACTTCGACCATTCGGAACACTCAGACCAAAAACTGATGGGTTTGCTGCTGGTGCAATTGAATTGTTTTGAATCGGCGCAGCAACAATTTGATTAAATAGCAAAGCTGAAGGCTTGACCGTCAACAGTGGAGGAGTATTCGGATTTGAAGCGCTAAAAAAACCTTGATTACCAAACCCAATAGCATTTGCAGTAGTTGCTACAAATGAACCTCCGATATTTAGGCTGGCATTTGGCCCAAAAATTATCCCATTGGGATTCATCAGAAACAAGTTGGCTGTACCATTGGCGCTGATTAATCCATCAATATTCGATACTGATTTACCTGTTACTCGACTAATAATATTCTGAATATTTGAAGCGTTATTGAAGTAAGCCACACTCTTGGTGGGCACAGAAAACTCTTCAAAACTATGGAATAAGTTACTTCCTGCTTGGGTACCACCTTCAATGATTCTAATGTTGTCCTGCAATGTGACACGAGAATTATTAAATAGAGTGCTATCAGGGGTAATTTGGGCAGAACCACAATTTGCCCAAAAAGCGATCGCAATACCCATCCCCACACAAACAGCAGTTGTTGAATCAAGGTTAGTTTGCATAGTGATTGTAGTGATGGGTATTTTAAGCTGTGTCATCGCTTTGGCGTAAGCGTTAGCGTCTCTGAAAGAGAAGCCTCTCGTAGAGAAGGGGCATCGCTTCAATCCTTTTGGCTGATTTTATTCTGTTAAGAGTAGTGAAAAGAAATAACTTTTCTTAAGAAATACTTAGATCAAGTTGATATCCAACTATTTATTGTGGGATGGGCGTCTCGCCACTGGTGTCAACTTCACGTGAAAGTTACTAAGCGAGAATGCTTTAAGATCATTACCTCGAAAAGAATGTCTCTAACTGTTCATGCCCCTCATTGAGGCTCCACCTAGGCTGTTGACTTTGGCTATTTTTTGGGGAATTACCGAAAAATTATTTGTGCTGGTTTTTGCTTGTGTGAAAGCGCCCGCAACAGCCATCTTTACGCCAAAATAAAAAACACAATTTCTGGATGAAGTCTTGTGGGCTAAAGGGTACAGAGTCAACAGCCTAGGCTCCACCTCCCTGACTCGAAAAAGAGCCGCAATGATAAGCATTTCCAGCCAGAGGCTCTTAACAAGATTTTAAAAGGGTTTTGGCTTCAGTTGACACCCAGTTTTTTCTGTGCGCCTACTATTCCACACAATTAAAATCGCCTATATTGCCCCTACGAAGCATTTTGCAATTCGGCTGTGCGTATTGAAAGCTGCTGTGTCTGATTACCTCGTTGCACTTTCACCTGTAATACTTGACCAAGGCGACTGTCTTCCACAACATTCTGCAATTGTTCGGCACTGGTAATTGCTTTACCATCAACTTGCAGAATTACATCCCCGCGCCGGATACCCGCAGATGCCGCTGGAGAATTGGGAACAACTCGCATGACAAAAACACCATTAATTTCTGGTATCTGAATCGGAGAGTTGGGATCGGTGTTATTTTGCTTGGCGAGATCGGGTGTTAAAGTTAGCATTTGCACACCTAGATACGGGTGAGCAACTTTGCCATCGCGTTGTAGTTGCGCAGCGATCGCTTTAGCTTTATCAATAGGAATGGCAAACCCAATACCCATCGCATCAGGGCGAATGGCTGTGTTAATCCCAATTACTTCACCTAGACCATTCAATAGTGGCCCGCCAGAGTTACCAGGGTTAATGGCGGCGTCTGTTTGAATGAAGTCCAAACGTTTGTCACTAATACCAACTTGGGCGCTGGAACGTTTGAGGGTACTGACAATTCCCAAGGTAACGGTGTTATCAAATCCCAAAGGATTACCAACTGCGATCGCCCAGTCTCCGACTTGGACATTAGTGGAAGAACCCAAGGGCGCGACTGGTAAATCGTTACCAGCGTTAATCTTGACTACTGCCAAATCTGTAACTTCATCAATACCTTGAACTTTCCCTTCAAAGGTGCGGCCATCTTTGAGTCGGACTGTTACTTTATCAGCCTTATCGACCACATGAGCATTAGTCAAAACTAAGCCGCTCTTGTCAATAATGAAACCTGAGCCTAAACCACGTAACTGCTCAGAAGGCATCTGTTGGGAGAAACCGTCACCAAAAAACCGACGGAAAAAGGGGTCTTCCATAAATGGATCGACCCGACGAGTAATTGTTCGCTCAGTATCAATGCGGACAACTGCTGAACCAACACGATTCACTGCTGCTGTGACAAAGCTAGTACTACCGATCGCAGCACTAGCTGGTGATTGCCGTTGAGCAATTAGATTTGAAGTATCTCCAGCAGTTATTGTGGGTGCTGGTTCGGCTTGGGAAGGTAACACCTGTAATGTGCTAACCGCTAACACAACTCCTAGCGCGATCGCTAAAACATGAGTACTTAGTTGCCGTAGAGACCGAGATATTTTGGGAAAGCGCATAATCACAACCTAATTTATAAGCCTAATTTTTGCTTAGTCGTGACAAATCTATTTACAGTTATTTTTATTTCAGGTTTCGCCTGCTCTTTCCAATACTGGAGTGAGGGCATTTTGCGAACTACCTGTAATCAACTTAATAGAAAATTTAACCCAAAAGCTATTATGGACATTACCCTTTACAAGTTCGGTTTTTACCCATCAATAAAACTTTTGGATTGCTAATAAGACTAGTCCACTCTCTGTTCTAACTCTAGACTATGGATGAACTAACTTTTGTATAAAATTTCATTCCGATTAGCTGCGCCTAGCTGGGGTAAAGAGTTAATGGCTGAGTGGGGAGTGAGGTTAACAGGAACGGTGAGAGGTAGTTGTAATTGTTTCACAACACTTTGCAAAAGTTGGTCTTGTCCAGTCCGCAAACCCCAGACATTTGTCCCACGGTTGATAATAGCAAACCAAACCAAACCGCGATCGCGTGTGGGCATCACTCCTGCTAAAGCGCTCACATCCCGGAGAGTACCAGTTTTGATCACAGTCGCCAGGGGAATGTGTCTAGTGTGTAGTGTCCCCCGGTGATCGAATCCAGACATGGGAAACAAGTCAGCTAGATTCAGTTGATGGGCAGATGCCTCAGCTTGAATAGCCATAAACATTGCACAAACAGCTCTAGGAGAAATGCGATTTTCCGGCCCCAGTCCAGAACCATTGATTAACTGGATTTCCGCTTGTGGCACTCTAGCAAGATTGGCAGCAGTTGATTGGACTACAGGTGCTCCCCCTACTGAATCTGCCAACATCTCTGCCATATCGTTGTTACTATAAACGTTCATTTCCTTGAGTAGTTGCTTCAAGGGCAATGAGCGATGACGCAGTAACAAAGTTTGTTGAGGGTTTGGTTGCGCCTCAACTTTCACCCCGCCGGCAATCACAACTTGAGGCTTGGGTGTTCCCTTGGGCATGATTGAGTGTGTATAAATCGCAGGGCGTCCCCAAGTTGCACGATTTAGCGTTTGCTTGAGCATCAGACCGGCTAACATTGGCTGACGTTGAAAATTCATGGCAAAACTGCCAGTAATAATCAAATTTCCCTTTACTTGCTTGATGCCCATTTTATTGAGAGTATTACCAAGAGCGATCGCTTCTTCCCAAACAAACAAAGGATCGCCACGCCCTGTAACCACTAAATCACCCTGCACAACTCCATTTACCACTGGGCCAGTGACACTCACCAAAGTATCAAATTGGTAATCTGGCCCCCAAGTTTTCAAAGCAACTAGTGAAGTGGCAATTTTAGTTAAAGAAGCAGCCGGTAGCGGTGTCGTACCTTGGTGATTTGCCATCAGCATCGGCCCCGACTGCATCCAAATTCCCTGACTCTCAGCCAGATTTTGCGCCACCACTTTTGATGTGATGAGCTTTTTCAAATATTCCTGCACCGTAGTTGCCCCAGTTGGATTTGGATCGGGGGCAAGAACAAAGCCAGGGCTACTTTGCCAAGTTAGTGCATCTAAGGCATCTAGAGGTTTGATTTGTACCCCAGCCATTTCCAGCCAAAGCGACACCAAACCTGAACCCAATAATTCCAGCATTTTTTATTCCTCTGTTAGGATCTCAAGCGTTGTTTACTGTGCTAATATACAAGCTTTTTTACAAAAATCAGTATTGAGTCATAATAACTGGTGTTTTTCTCATCTGTAAGTAGGGTGAATTATATTATTTTCGTGGCTTGCTTAGACAATGCCAAAATGCCCATTGCTAATGAAGATAGCCGCATGAATATAAAAATATTTTTGATATGTTCCGATAAATCATCACAAAGACGCGATAAATCGCCGTCTCTACAATAATCAGTCTTTTGTCTTGACGGCGATTCATCGCGTCTCTTGCCTTAACCGAACCGTATTGCGCATACTCCTGCAAAGAAGGAAACTACGCGCAGGGTGTCGCAGCCTGATAAGAAAAGGCTTTATGCTGTGCGATCGCTCTCGGTAATTCTATAACCTTGAAACAAAAAAAGGGAAAGTATTCAAAATTCTCTCCCTTTTTTCCCTTAATAAACTAATCAACATTCAAGTTGCATAATCAGGACGGATAAGATGTCCACTCCACAAGATATTGAGAAAATTTTAATATGCAAATTAGATGTGTTTTAGCTTACCTACTTTCTTTCTGGATGCGCTGCATCCTCTGGTGAAGGAGTACCCATCTGGTTAATTGTGGCAATCATCTGATATAAGCGCCCCAAATCGCGTTGATTGAAGTACAAAATGAGGCGAGGTAGTTCAACAGTTTCATCTTGTGCTTCTTGAGGTAATGCCTGACTTTTTTCAATTCTTCCTTGAATAATAATGTCGCTAAAATCAGCATTAAGTTGTTCTAAAAGAGCGTCTGATATATCTGTCTTCAGGCGGATGACTAACTTCTCGCCTACATAGCGGCTGGAATGATAAACCTGGTAAAAACGGGTGATAGCATCACAAGCCACATCCAGGTTATCTGTCACCGTGTAAAGGCTGGGGTCTTCAGGATTGACAAGACCATTTTGTACTAATTGCTTATCAATATATTCGCTCCAAGAGCGCCAGTAATCACCACCAGGGCGATCGATTAAAACTAAAGGTACTGGCCCAAATTTACCAGTTTGGCTTAATGTCATACATTCAAAAGCTTCATCTTGAGTCCCAAAGCCTCCCGGAAACAAGGCTACAGCATCACTTTCTTTGAGGAGAAACAGCTTGCGGGTGAAGAAATATTTGAAGTTAATTAGCTTGGGATCGCCCTCGATAAAAGGGTTTGCTTGCTGTTCAAAGGGTAACTGAATGTTTAATCCAAAGGAATTTTCTCGTCCAGCACCTTCATGACCCGCCTGCATGATTCCACCACCACCACCAGTCATCACCATAAATCCTAATTGAGAAACCGCGCGAGCAAACTCAAGAGCCATTTGGTATTCTGGTCTATCTGGCGCTAGACGAGCAGAACCAAAGATGGTGACTTTGCGAACGTGTCGATAATCATAAAAAAGCTGGAAACCGCGCTCCATATCTGCTAATGCAGCTGATAATATTTTCCAATCGAGACGCTCAATTTCGTTATCAGCTAGACGAACAATAGTAGTAAGTGCTTGCTGAATAAATTGCCGATTTTTTAATGTCGGTAAACGAACGATCAATTCAGCGATATCCGCCTGTAGAGACTCTAATGTGTCAAACGACGCAGATGAGGTCATGAGAACTGCTGCAACAATGGCATTATATTTTACGTGAACTACTCACACTCTAGCAAGCGGGAATAGCCCTTTGATGTGCAGTTAGCAAATTAATTCAGAACTGGCAGAACTGATTTTGAAGCTGAAAATTCTAAATTTTTTTTTGATCGGGCTTGTTGTGATACTTCAACTTTTGAAAACCATAGCAAGTTCTCTCAGTCGATCAATTGACATAACTCCCTCACTTAGGTTATCTGTCGTCACAATGTACAGCAGATTTCAAGTTGGTGAGGTACACAAGCTAAGTCTGTTGCCCAAATATAAAGCATATTTTACTCCTGAATTCTGAATTCTGCTGTATATCAGGGTTTGTGTAAAATACTATGACTTACATCTATAGCGTATATCAAAAGAAAATTTTGTATCTTATTGCCAGATTTTTTGGGAATTAATGCCCATAATAAAAGCACTCTAACCCTAATCTAAGAAAGTAAAAAAGCTCTCTAGACCACAATACCGTTTAGTTCAACCGAAAATTCTTGGTAGAGACGCAAAATTGGACTGAGCAACTCTTGGAGACGCGATCGCGAACCCCCCGCCATGCTAACATCCCGCTGCGCTCACGCGTCTTTACAAGTCAAAAATCAGTACCAAAAATCCTTAACCAAAGCGTATTGCTCTAAAGGATTGTTGATCGAAATCTGTCTCAATTACACTTCGACACATTAATGCATAATGTGAACTATTTGTATAGTAGACCTCTTGCAAAAATATATTTTTGCACTCTTAGGGAAAAGGGAAAAGGTTAAAGGGAAAGGATTTTGAGTTTTTTTCCCCTTTTCCCCTTCCCCTTTACCCCGACTTTTGCAAGAAGTCTAGTGCCTAAATCCTAGTAGAATATTTTCGCAAATCTAAGTAGGAAGATAGATGGAAGTTTCTGGACGCATCAATTACCCACTGAATCCTCCTCCCCCTCTTGAAGATTTTCCCGTCCTTCAAACTGAAAAATATACCCTACGACTGGCTTCAACTGAAGAAGAATTAGAATCAATTTTTCGGTTACGCTTTGAAGTTTTTAATCTTGAACTAGGTTTGGGATTTTCTACTTCTAACTTTACCCAGATGGATATAGATAAATTTGATGCGGTTTGCCATCATTTAATTTTAATCTCCAAACATACGGGTAAAACGATTGGAACTTATCGGATGCAGACCTATATAATGGCTTCTCAAAGACTAGGCTTTGATGCTACCGATATATTTAATCTTAATGGAATTCCCAATTCTGTGCTTCAGGTATCAGTGGAAGTTGGGCGTGCATGTATAGCTAAAGAATATCGCAATAGTCAGACACTTTTACTACTCTGGGAAGGGCTGGCAAATTATCTCATCTGGAGTAAAAACCAATATTTCTTTGGTTGTGCATCATTACTAACACAATGTCCTGGGCAAGCTACTTGGGCTTATGATTATTTTCGGCAGAATAACTTGATGCATCCAAGTATTTTGGTTTACCCAAACTCACAATTTTACCTAGAATTGACTCAAAATTGTCCAGATTCATCTAATGTTGAGATTCCGAAAATTTTGCAGGCATACTTGAATATTGGAGCTAAAATATGCAGCCTTCCTGCTATTGATCGGCAGTTTAAAACTATTGATTTTTTAACTATATCTAATCTTGCAGATTTTGCCAGATGGCGTTATCCAAATCCTCTCAAAAAACCCTTACCACTGAGGATTTTTCACGATTAATGCTAATGCTGCCGCCTTATCCAACGGACGCGAGAAAAAATATCCTTGTCCATATTCACAGTTCAACTTCTTCAGAAATGCTAGCTGCTCTTTTGTCTCCACTCCTTCGGCGGTAACATCCATACCTAATTTGTGTGCCAGTGTGATAATTGTCTCAATAATTTCTAAATTCTTGCCATTAGTATCTATCGGGCTAACAAAAGAACGGTCAATTTTCAACACACTAATCGGAAAGCTATGGAGACGGCTTAATGAAGAGTAGCCTGTACCGAAATCATCAATTGATAACTTAATGCCCATCTTCCGAAATTCTGAGAGTGCGGCATTTGCCTCATCGCCATTTTCCATAATTGCACTTTCAGTAATTTCTAACATCAGACTGCTAGCATCAAGACCAGTCGAGTGCAAAATTTCTCCAATTTGTTCAATTAAATCCCGTTGAGAAAATTGCTTGACTGAGAGATTGACGCTGATTTTCTCTAACGAGTTTGTTGGATTGCTCGCCTGCCAGCTTTGCATCTGGCGGCACGCCTCATATAGTGTCCAGTAACCAAGCTCGACAATCATTCCGGTTTCTTCTACCAGAGGGATAAAATCTGTTGGAGAAACAAAACCACGCTCTGGATGCTGCCAGCGGATTAGAGCCTCAAAGCCTATAAGTCTGCCATTCGTGAGGGAAACAATCGGTTGGTAATAAAGTTGAAACTCTTGGCGTTCGATCGCTCGGCGTAGATCGTTCTCTAACTGCAATCTAACCAGAGCCTTAGTATACATCTCTTGGTTGAATAGTTCATAGCGAGCTTTGCCCAGCGCCTTGGCTCGGTACATAGCTGTATCAGCGTCTCTTAACAAGTTTTCTGGTTGGTCATAGTCTACTGTTGAACTCAGGGCAATGCCAATACTTGCCGTTGTAAATACTTCTTGCCCGTCAAGCTCAAGGGGTAACGTTAGTTCTTGTTGAATTCGTTCAGCTACTTTGATGGCTTCTGACACATTCTGGATTTCGTCAAGCAGGATTGTAAATTCGTCTCCCCCAAGTCGTGCGGCTATATCCGTGGAGCGTATGCATACTTCTAATCTATTTGCAATAGCAATTAGAAATTGGTCTCCTTTTAGGTGTCCGAGACTGTCATTGATCACCTTAAACCGATCCAGGTCGAGAAATAATACAGCAAATAAATAATTCTTCTGTCGCTTGGCTCGCTGGAGTGTGTGTTTTAAGCGCTCCATAAAGAAAGCTCGGTTTGGTAAACCTGTCAGTGCATCGTGAAACGCATTATGTCGTAACAGTTCTTCTACCTGCTTACGCTCGTTAATTTCAGCTTCTAATTGCTTGTTAACCTCTAAGAGTCCAGCAAATGAATCTTGTAATTGAGTAGCCATTTGATTATGAGCCTGAGCAAGAACTCTTAGTTCGTTGATACCCTCTACTTTAACGATTTGGTCTAACTTCCCATTTGCAATTTCCTGAGAGGCAAAGCTCAAACAGAGAACTGGTTGAGTAATCCAATGAGAAGTAATCACTCCTATGCCTGTAGCCAATATCAACGCTCCTAAACACAGCAAAATAGTGGTTCGGGTGTTGGCTTCGATATGCTCCATAAAGTCGGCTTCTGGAACCACTACGATAATCACCCAATTTAGCCCACAGTCGGCTGTAAAGGGCATTAACTGTACAAATTGCCGATTGCCATCAATTTCAAATTCTAGCTGTCGGCTAGAAGAAATGTTTCTAAAATTACCAAATTGTGACTGCAAATACTGTATTGTCAGATGAGCGATCCGATCGCTACTAGCGATCGCTCTGAGCCGTTTGGATGTCTTTTTTCCTGCCTCATAACTCAGGATAAAAGGTTGCTCTGCGGTTGAAGTTGCTACCAACTCTCCAGAATGCTCGACAATAAATGTCTTTCCTGAGCGACCAATCTTTAAACTGTGCAAGAACTCGCTCAGTTGCGAGAGAGATAACGTTGCATTCGTCACTCCAAGCAAAGTACCTGTCTGGTCATAAAGAGGTTGGGTTGCACTAAACGCTAGCCCTGGTGAAGAGAAGTAGGAATAAATTTCTGTGCAAGTAGTTTTACCTGCTTTCACAGCATTTGTATACCAGGGGCGAGTGCGAGGATCAAAAGTTGGGTTAACTTGAAGTAACCTGACAATATTACCTTGATTATCAGTGGTGTAAGTATAGTAATTGTAACCAGTTGATTGATCTCTTTTTCGGATAACTAGTGAACCATCGTGAAGGCGATCGACCGAATGAATTTCTCCTTGTGTACTTGCAAAAGCGATCGGCTTTAAGGGCTTGAATAACTGCATTTGATGCCATAAATGGCGTTCTAAACTTTTTGCATCTTTTAAATTTAACTGACCAATATGGACAGCATTGGCGTTAACCTGAGTGACAAGTTGGGGAGTCTCTATGTAATTGGTAACATGTTGATGAATCCGAGTTGTAACCTCATTCCGTAGCTGAGTAGCAACTTCATTAACAGCTTTCTGACCATTTTTTAAAGATAAAAACGCTGTTAAGCCTACAGCAGCAGAAATTTGCACGACGAAAGGTACTACAAGAGCTACACGGAGTGGCACTCTTAAGAACCCTTTGGGAATCGAACGCAAGAAATTCTGCTGTCGCATCTGTGCGATCTTAGCCTCCGAGAGCTTAAAAGCAAGAGTTTATCTTCTTGTCAAGGGAGTATTATCAATATGCTCTACAGCTACTTTAAACTGCTACCTCGAATTCTGATCGGTAATTCCGATCGGTTAACAATACCAAGCCGCCGTAGGCATCGCTTGTTCTATACCCTGTCCTGTGCTGGAGGCAAAAAACAATCCTTTATTCGCCATTAGGAGAATTGAGAACTATAACCCCCAAAGCGATCGCTCAATGCACGGTAGCTATGGAGTCGCCTGACTACAAATGGGGCTACACTTAGTGTATTTTACACTCCATTGATATCTCGGTTCCAAAACAAATCCAGTTTTGCGGGATTTGATACAACCTTGCCCATTTGTTTTTGTAGTTAATAAAGGAGAGGTGTTGATTGCCAATCTTCCCAATCAAATAAAAGTCCGGTTGGTGATGTTTAACAAATAGGCTTTGCTTGAAGTCTTGGCGATGTCGACGACGGGCGTTGCTATGGCACCTCATCCAACCCACTTAATTAGATGATTTGAGAAAACTTTTTAGGAAACCCACTTATGCACCATCTCAAATTTGCTCCGAGTTGGTTGCGATTTTTAACTATCTTCTTATTGACGATGGGTATATTATTTCGCTTTTCTAATCTTGATGGTAAAGTTTTCTGGCAAGATGAAACTTATGCCTCATTGCGAATTTCTGGTTATACGATTAATGAAGCTAAACAGCAACTTTTTAATAATCGTGTGATTGGCAAAGAAAGTTTTGCTCAGTTTCAAGGTGCAAATCCAGACAAAAGCCTAAATGACACAATTATGTCTTTGGCAAAACAAGATTCTCAGCATCCACCGTTGTATTACATCATAGCCAGATTGTGGATGGAAATCTTTGGTAATTCGATAACGGCGATTAGAAGTTTATCAGCCTGCATTAGTTTGCTGGTTTTCCCTTGTATTTATTGGCTATGCCGAGAATTATTTAATGTGCCATTATCGGTTCCTGGTGTTGCGATGCCTGCGGCGGGCGTAGCCATCGCACTCATGGCTATCTCTCCAATTCACCTAGTATACGCCCAAGAAGCACAAGAATATATTCTTTGGTTAGTCACCATTTTACTATCCAGTGCGTCTCTGCTGCGAGCCATACGGCTAGAAGATGAGCTATCAGAAGAACCACAAAAACCAGATTTATTCGCTATCTGGAGCCTTTATGCAGTCACTTTAGCCATTAGTCTTTATACATTTCTTTGGAGTGCATTTGTAGCAGTTGCTCACGGAATTTATGTAATGATAACTGCAAAATTTCAGTTTACTCAAACTGTGAGAACTTATCTGCTAGCATCACTAGTAGGTTTTTTAGCTTTCATGCCTTGGATAACAGTTGTAATTGGTGATTTTTTTCAATTTTTGATTTCAGCAGACAAAACAACAACACAGTTCGATTTAATACCTATATTTCCATTTTTGTTAATGCAGTTAAGCCGGATTTTTTTTGATATAGACCTTAGCTCAGAAAATCCTCTCGGCAATTTAATTGCACTAAGCTTTTTAATTTTGGTAGGATATTCCATTTATTTTATTTGCCGAGCAACTAACTATAAAGTCTGGTTTTTTATCATCACATTAATTGTAGTACCAGCATTACCCATAATATTGCCAGATTTAATTGCTGGGAGTATACGATCATCTACCGAAGCATATTTAATCCCATCTTATTTAGGAATCCAAGTAGCTGTTGCTTATCTACTAGCTACACAACTATATAATGGGAGCGTGTCACGTCGCAGAATTTGGCACATAATCATGACATTAGTGATTATTTGTGGTTTGATTTCTTCTAAGGTGAGTTCACAGGCAGAAACTTGGTGGAATAAGGGTATGAATTCTGGCAATCCCCAAGTCGCCCAAATCATTAATCAGAGTAAGCGCCCACTTTTGATTAGTGATGCTTTTGGCAATAATTATGGTAATGTCTTTTCTTTAAGCTATCTTTTGGAACCAAAAGTGCGATTTCTGTTGGTGAACAATCAAAAAATTCCTAAAATTCCTGATAGGTTTACTGATGTGTTTTTACTTAATCCCTCAGAGGCTTGGGGTAAAATCATAGAAAAAAAGTATAAATTCAAGACAGATATTGTTTATAGTGATAACTATTATTCAATTTGGAAATTCGCTAAAACTCGTAATTTGCGCCGACGTAATATTTCACCTAATAATCAATTATCTGCCAAGCTATCAACTAGGCAAACAATTCTTCCATAGCTGACAACTATTGAAAAGTTCCTTGTTGCACAAATAAGCCTGCTTGGAATACATAAACCCACTTCACTAAACAAGCCTTTTTGTAGCTAAAGATACAATTTTTATCTTGCACAAAAAACTACTGGATCTAATTACTACCTTCATTACTTGACTAACTCACTATCTACAATTGCAACCCACCACTGTGGAAACTTCGCCAGCAATTTCTTGATAAATATCACAAGTGACCGATCGACTTCCAGTACTTGTGCAAGAACTCAAAACTACGATTGTGTGCAAAATTTACCGCCCCTTTGAGTTTCTGTATAGGTAGATATTAGACATTTGACTGCGCAACTAATAGCCTCGTATGATGATCGTTTATCAGGATTTGGCATAGTCGCGGCGGAACCTTCACCCTGATGATTTGCTTGGAGCGATCGCTTCTATACTACGTCTATTTGGTTAGACATTTTTAATAACTAGTTTTGAGAGTCATAAAGTTGTTTCGTTAAAGTAGATAATTATTGTACAAGTTATTGTGAAATTTAGTTATGCAGCATCTCCAACTTGCTCCAAATAGGTTGCGGTTTATCATTGTAGTTTTGTTAATGGTGGGTATATTTTTTCGTTTTTTTAACCTTGATCGCAAAGTTTACTGGCATGATGAGACTTTCACTTCATTGCGGATTTCTGGCTATACATCAAATGAAGTCAGGCAGCAAATATTTAATGGTCGCATAATTAATAAGGAAAGTTTTGCCAAATTCCAAAGTCCCAATATGGAAAAAGGCTTACGTGACACAATTATATCTTTGGAGGTAGACGATCCACAGCATCCACCACTGTATTATATACTCGCTCGGCTTTGGGTCGGAATCTTTGGCAATTCGGTGACGGTAATTAGAAGTTTATCTGCCTTTATCAGCTTGCTGATTTTTCCGAGTATTTATTGGCTGTGTCGAGAATTATTTAAATCATCAGCATGGGTATCGGAGGTTGCGATCGCACTCATGGCAATCTCTCCTATTCACCTAGTATACGCCCAAGAAGCACGAGAATATATTCTCTGGATAGTGACTGTATTACTATGCAGTGCTTCATTGCTACGAGCATTACGATTGGAATCACAAGATCGAGTACTACCCATATTAAATTGGGGAATGTATGCAGTCACATTGGTACTCAGTCTTTATACATTTTTGTTCAGTGGATTTGTTGTAGTCGCTCATGGTATTTATGTAATTGCCACTGCAAAATTTAGGTTTACTAGAACAGTAAAAGCTTATCTATTAGCATCTTTAGCAGGGTTTTTAGCTTTTACACCTTGGATACTGGTTGTGATAGTTAACTTGTTGCAATTAAAAAGTTCAACAGCCTGGACACAAAGACATTTACCCTTAGATGCTTTAATTAAATCTTGGCTTTTACAATTAAATCGAATTTTTCTTGATTTAGACTTAGGCTTTGAAAATCCGTTTAGCTATCTAATCACACCATTTTTTTTAGTTCTTGTTGGATATTCTATTTATTTTATTTGTCGAAAAACTAACTATAAAATTTGGTTGTTTATTGTCACTCTGATTATGATTCCTGCATTACCTTTAATGCTACCAGACTTACTTTTTGGGGGTATACGCTCACTTGCCGAACGTTATTTATTGATTTCTTATTTAGGAATTCAACTAGCTGTTACTTACTTACTAGCTACGCAGCTAAACAATAAGAGTTTTGCACGCCGGAGAATCTGGCAAATAATCATGGGACTAATGATTATTTGTGGACTAGTTTCTTATGGAGTGAGTTCTCAGGCTGAAACTTGGTGGAGTAAGGTTATTAGCTCTGGTAATCCACAAGTTGCAAGAATTATTAATCAGGCTAATCATCCACTTTTGATTAGTAATGATTCTGGTATTAATTATGGTAATGTCTTTTCTCTCAGTTATCTTTTACAGCCAAAAGTGCAGTTCCAATTAGTAAAAAACCGTTCTATCCCCAATATTCCTGATGAGTTCACTGATATTTTTTTACTAAATCCTTCAGACATCTGGCGTAAGCTAATAGAAACAAATTATAATTATAAAACGTTTATAGTATACGGTGACGAAAATTACTTGCTCTGGAAAATAGAAAATCCACGTAGCGACGGATTTTTTGAAAAAATTAGGACTTAACCAAAATTAGACGCTGTATTTATAGGCAATTCATATAAATGAATTCACGTCAGTTAGAGAATAAACTTAATTCTTTTTCGACTATTATTTGCATAAATTTATATCAAAAAATATTTCCATATATTTTTTGATATATGGAAGTATTTGCTAAAGTCATCATCTTTTATAAGATATTTAAATAGTTTCTTGATTAAAATCAGCTAAAAACAACAAAAATAAATATTAAACAAATTCTCATCTGAAATTAATTTAAGTAATGGTACGATAGTTTAAATTATCCTTTGTGATGAATTCAATCATTCATTGAAAGGTGTTCTATGCAAATAACAGATTTTCTTGGTCTTTTACATCCAGCGATCGCAATTATATTCGTGTTTCCCCTCATCGGTACAGTAGTTAATTTTGCTTGGCAAACACGCCAACGTAGATTGCAAATTTTAGCGGGGAGTAAGAGTAAAATTCCTCCAGTGGTGGGTGCAGAACATAAGCAGTTAGGTGAAAGGCTCACAAGTGCAGTTGTGGGATTAACTTTAATCGGATTAAGCTACCCTATTGGCAAAAATATTATCAAAAATCAATTATGGAATCAAACACCTTTTCAAGTTATTTTTATCCTGCTAATATTTGCTGCTACCATCGCCTCATTAGTATTTCTTTATCGGGCAAAACAGCGGGTGTGGCGGGCAGTTTTTGCAACTTTAACTGGTGCAGGTTTAGTAATTCTAGGCTGTCAGGATGGAGTCTATCGCCGCACCAATGAGTGGTATTGGTCACATTATTATATTGGCATTACCGCAGCACTGCTGATGATTTTTTCATTAGCAATTGTTCAAGATATTTATCAAGATAAGTCCAATCGCTGGCGTCTCGTCCATACGATTTTAAATTGCATTGCTTTGTTGCTATTTATTGGACAAGGTATGACAGGAACGCGAGACTTGTTAGAAATTCCCCTGAGTTGGCAAGAACCCTATATTTATCAGTGTGATTTTGCTAATAAAACTTGTCCAATGCCAAATCCCCAAACACCAAAATAAGCAAGGGAGAATAACTCATACCAATACCCAATCCCTAAATTTTATAATTTACTTGCCTAATTACTAGACTTCTTGTATGAATCAAAAGCCCTCACCCTAAATCCCTCTCCCAAGCTTGGGAGAGGGACTTTTTAATTGGCTCCCCTTCTCCCATTTTTGGGAGAAGGGGAGAAGGGATTGAGGGCAAATTTTGTATTTGTGCCAGAAGTCTATTGTAGTGGCAGAGTAATAATTACTGTTGTGCCAACACCCTGCTCACTTTCTAATTGAATATGACCACCATGCAACTCCACACATTTTTTAACTATAGTAAGCCCTAGTCCTGTTCCTTGAATTACACCTACATTGCTGGCGCGATAGAAGGTTTGAAATAGATGAATTTGATCTTTGAGAGGAATCCCCATTCCCCGATCTTTGATTTGGAAAATGGCAAAGCGATCTTTGCAAATCAAATTAAACCAAATAGTGTCATTTTCAGGGGAATATTTGATGGCATTGGAAATCAAATTGGTTAAGATACAATTTAGTAAGTCTTCATCCATTTGGGCTTGGGTCGATTCTCCTTGACAAGTAAAGATAATGCTGTGCTTACTACCTGCATTTAGTTGAAGAATATCTGTGAGTTCGCTACAGAAATTTTCTAAATTTAAAAGTGTAGGTTTGTATTCGAGTTTAGCTGCTTCCGTTTTACTCAAGAATAATATCTCATCTAAGAGATTAAGCATCTGGTTGATAGCATTTTGTATTCGATCGAAATATTTAGTTCTCCGGGCATCAGTTAGTTTATTGCTGTTGTATTCAAGGATATCTACAGCCGTCCGAATCGTAGTCATAGGGGTGCGGAACTCGTGAGAAACCATTGCTACAAAGTTTGACTTTAACTCGTTGAGTTCCTGTTCTTTTGCCAGCGCTTGACGGGTGCGTTCTTCACTCTCGCGTAGTTGGTTGAGAATTTCACTTCTTTCAATGGCATAGCGAATGGCACGCACTAACCGTTGTATATTTATTTTATCTTTAACTAAATAGTCTTGCGCTCCTTCTGCTAATGCTTGCAGTGCTAAATCTTCATCATCAATACCTGTTAATACCACTACTGGGATATCAGGTACTGCTGCCCTAAATTCTTTTAATGTGTCCAGCCCAATAGAGTCTGCAAGGCTGAGGTCTAACAAAACTAGGTCGAATCTGCGTTGCTTTCTATTCCCTATCTGAGAATTATCAAGGGTGGACGCAGAGTTTTCCCTGCTAGCTTCTATTGCCTCAGATAACCGTTCAACATGTAACATCTGCCATTGTTCTTGATCTGCATTTCTAAATATCCGGTGTAGCAAATGAGCATCACTTGCACTATCTTCTACTAATAGAATGTGAATTGTGAGCTTTTCCATAGTCCAGGGCTATATCAATTTGTTAGATAATCACCTGATTTCCTATTTTTTAGATAGGGATAGAAATCATGCGTTTATTAGAGGGTTACTAGGCAGTTATTAGATATATATTTAAAGATACCTTAATTTGCGTTGAGAGTAAAATAAAACACTGTTCCTACGCCCATCTCGGTTCTGACTCAGCCCAGATGCGACCACCATACTATTCTCGAGGAGTATGAAGACGGCAGAAAACCTCAAAAATTCGCTCAAGATATTGAGATCGTTATCCTGAGCGATCGCTATATGTAAATTACTTAGAGCTAGACTCAGTGTTATATTACAGTCAACGAGCACAAATTCCTACCTAACGCACACACGTAGAGATAATGTAGCTCATGACACAAAAAAATAAGTGGATAATTGTAGCTGTTACACCACATATCCACTCAATACTTACTTTATTAGGGTGATTACAAAAGACCTGACGAGATAATTAAAACTTGGGAAAGTTCAAATCAATTAACGTGACTCAGTTCCTTGATTGGGGCTACCTGCTACAGAATCTTCTCCTGGCGCTTCTGGAGTAGCAGTTGTTTTAGCATCACTCTTTTCAGCATCGCCAGTTTTGCGGATACCTTCTTCGATGGGGGTTTGGTAGCCACCAGAAGCGGTAGGCGTAGCTTCTTGATTATTAGATTTTTCTTTTTGTTGTTCAGCCATGACTACATTCCTAATCATTTATTCTTGGGATTATCTTAAAAAAATTAGGAGTATGAGTACATCTATCCAGAATATAGTTATGGCTGATTCGTCCCTCTATCGTAAGTATTGTTTAGTACTATTCATGTATGCTGATGAAAATCCATAAATATCGAATTTATTAACCTTAGAACGCTTGCTGCCATTAAGGGAGAACGTGAAATAGGTTTGATGTCCAAGATGCTTTTAAAATTGCTTGATTGATAGTTGACAGAAAATGGCAACCGATCTGAATGAATAGTATGGTGTGATGATAGTGATACAAACTATCAAAGTATAATTAATGAACCAGAGCAATCTATCGTTACCATCTGGATGTGTCCTTCGCAAAGCAACCTCTGCGGATCGGTGGTCGATTCGATTGCTGGTATTTTCTGCCAAACTTGACCCAACCCAATTAAATTGGCAGCAATTTTGGGTAATTGAATACAATCAGAATCTTATAGCTTGTGGACAGCTGCGTAATTTTTCAGGGGCACAAGAACTTGGTAGCTTGGTCGTTGCATCAGCTTGGAGAGGTCGCGGTTTGGGTAGTTTGCTAACGCACCATTTGATTAATACAGCAACGCAACCACTTTATCTGGAATGCTTAGGTCAACGGCTGGTGCAGTTTTACAGTCGCTTTGACTTTGTGCCAATATCTTTTGAAGACTTGCCACAATTTCCCAAGACCATAGGCTTATCTACGCTCAAGGAGAAATTTAAATTCTCGCAGTTAGCTAAAAAGCTGCTCAAAGTTCCTGTGGTGTTTATGGAATATCGAAATAATTCGTAATTCGTAATTCGTAATTCGTAATGACGCTCCTGCGTCGCTAACGTAATTCGTAATTAAAATATGCAGAACAGGGCTGGATACAAACTGTTTCCAATCCTTTAGTCTTCCCTATTTCAACTTGGAGGTTTAGCAAAAATTGTTAGTAAGACAGGCCCTAGTAAATAATGGTGATTTAAACACAATAGCCCAGCAGAGGAGCCAAGAAGTTGACGTTGATGAGGGCTGTAGAGTCTAATTCCACGGGGAGAAATAGGCAATAATTGAGGTTCTGTCTCTTTTTTGGAAGTAATGTCAACCAAATAAAAGCGTCCACCAGGAGAAAGTACCCGTGCTATCTCACTAACTACCTGTTTTGGTTCCAAATAGTGCAAGAAGCTGATAGTACTGAAAACGGCATCAAATTGACCATCAGCAAAGGGAAGAGATTCAGCTTTGCCCTCAATATAAATTAAGCGTGGACGGTGGCGGTTGCTCTGTCTTGCTACCCGCAACATATTAGCAGATAAATCCAATCCGGTAGCTCGCAAATCGGGAAACTGAGTAGCAAGGCGCTCAAGCAAGCGTCCAGTACCACAGCCTATATCAAGTACATTTGCTAGCTCTGGTAAATCGACGTACTCCAGCAACCGTTGGTGAATGGCTCGATAAAACACTGAAGGAAAGAACCAATCGTAACTTGATGCCCATAGGTCAAAAAGTAGCTTTTTGTTATTGAAAAAGTCATCAGTCATTAGTTTTCGCAGCTTTCTTAAAGCTTGATGCTTTTTGAGGGTAAGTTTAGCTGCGCCTCCAAAAATTTGGTTAACAACACAAATTAACTATAGCGGTTCTAAATTGGTTGTAATATCTGGCTTTTGTCGGGTTAGTTACACTAAGCTAACTAGGTTCAAGACCAGATAAAATCAATGTTTCTACCGACTTGCTATCGAGGGGTTGAGAGAAAAAATATCCCTGTGCATATTTGCATTTCATCACTTTAAGTTGTGCCAGTTGCTCTAGTGTTTCTACGCCCTCTGCTATGACATCTATATTTAGATTCTGTGCTAGAGCGACGATCGCTTGAACAATCTCTAAGTTTTCTCCATTAGCACCAATCTTAGCAATAAAGGAACGATCGATCTTCAAAGCATTACTGGGAAAGCGGTGCAAGTAGCTCAAGGATGAATAGCCAATGCCAAAATCATCTAAGTGTAATTGGATATTCATCTGTTGCAGTTGCAAAAGCATAAAAGTTGCTAATTGAATATTTTCCATAAGTACACTTTCGGTAATCTCCAGCTTTAAACTGCCACCTTCTAAACCAGTCTCTTGCATAATTTGGTTAATTTTCTCAATCAGCCCAGGTTGAGAAAACTGCTTAGTGGAAAGATTTACACTGATTGTCAAGGGTGGGTCAGTAGGAAATTGTACTTGCCAAGCACGCATCTGCCGACAAGCCTCGCCTAGTACCCAATAACCAATAGGGATAATCAGCCCAGTTTCTTCTGCCAGGGGAATAAAGTTGTCTGGAAAAACTAATCCGTGTTGCGGGTGCTGCCAGCGAACGAGAGCCTCGAAGCCAATAATTTTGTAAGTTTCTAATAAAACAATTGGCTGGTAGTAAACTTGAAACTCCTGGCGTTCAACTGCCCGTCGTAGATCCATCTCTAACTCTAATAGCTGCGTTACTTGGGTGTACATGGTTGAGTCAAATATCTCATGGCGTGCCTTACCCAATGCTTTTGCGCGATACATTGCAATGTCAGCATCGCGCAAAAGTTCCTCTGGATGGTTATAACTACTTTTACTCAGGGCGATGCCAATGCTGGCAGTGGTAAATACCTCGTACCCGCTGAGTTGGAACGCAGATGTCAGAGCTGCATGAATTCCTTCCACTATGTTTGTTACTTCATTAGCATTTTGGAGATCGTCAAGCAGAATTGTAAACTCATCTCCCCCTAAACGAGCAACTGTGTCTCCAGAGCGCAGGCAATTTTCCAATCTGCGAGCAAGGGCAGTTAGTAGTTGGTCGCCAATCATATGACCGAGACTGTCGTTGATAACTTTGAAGCGATCTAGGTCTAGAAAGAGAACAGCGAATATATAGTCTATACGTCGTTTTGTCAGCATGAGCGCCCGTTCTAGCCGTTCCATAAATAAGGCGCGGTTTGGCAAACCAGTTAGTATATCGTGAAAGGCATCATGAATTAATTGTGCCTCTGCAAGTTTGAGAGCAGTAATGTTGCGAGAGATACTTAAAACAAAATATACTGAACCATCGCTAGCCAATTCAGGCACAAGACGGGTATGGTAATGTCTTGTTTGCTGGGCGATCGCTAAACTGCATTCAAACTCCGTTTCTTCCTTTGTTTGGAAAACTTGTTGAAGCTTGCGATCGCATATCCAGCAAAATTCTTCTGACAGATTTAATTCTGCGTTTGTTTTGCCGATAAATGTTTCGGCTGATATTCCTGTAACTTTTTCAATAGCTGGATTAACGTAAACATAGCGCAATTGAGTGTTAAATCTAGAAATAATATCAGGTGCATTTTCAACTAGTGCTTTGAATTCTTGCTGGCGACGCGCTAGGGCCTCTAGAATTTGGTTGCGTTCGGTGATATCCTGAAAGACCAAAACTGCACCAGTGATGTTACCGTTGTCATCTTTAATCGGTGCGGTACTATCATCAATTGGTATTTCTGTACCGTTTTTAGTAATAAGTATCGTCTGTTCTGGTAGACCGACATTAACGCCCGACTGAAGGACTTGCTCTACAGGATTTTCAATTATTATACGAGTTGCTTTCTGAGCAATATTAAATACTTCTGTTGCTTCTTTACCAAATGCATCTGCATAATTCCAACCCGTCAGTACCTCCGCAATTGGATTCATAAAATTCACAGTTCCAGCTTCGTCGCTAGTAATCACAGCATCTCCAATACTTTTAAGTACAGTAGTTAGCCATTGTTCATTCTGTTTGATTTTTTTTTCAGTTTGATGTTTAGAAAGGGTAATTTCAATCGTGAACTTTAATTCTTTTTCTTTGAAAGGCTTGAGAATGTAGCCAAACGGTTCTGTCACCTTGGCTCGATTCAACGTTGATTCATCTGCATTAGCAGTCAGATATATAACTGGAATATCAAAAAGATTATGAATTATCTGAGCAGCCTCCACACCATCCATGTTTCCTTTGAGGTGAATATCCATTAGAACTAAATCAAGGGAATCATCTGCTGCTTTCCTAATTGCCTCCTCTCCCGAATCGGCAAGCCCCATAACACTGTATCCAAATTTCCTGAGCCGATTTTGTATATCCATTGCCACGATGATTTCATCTTCAACAACTAATATATTTACTGGGTTCATGGTTTTATTTAACTTATAAAGTTAGAAATTTTGAGTTGGGAATATAATTTTATACTCTACTCCCTTGTTACTGGTAAAGTCGATATTGCCTTGTAGCTGATGCATTAGACCTTTGACTAATCGTAAACCTAATGATTCTGTAGCTTGAAAGTCAAAATCTTGGGCAAAACCGACACCATTATCACTGATAGTAAGTGTAAATAAATTTCCTTCTTTGGAGCAAAAGTCAATACAAATTTCTCCCGATTCTCTTTGGGGAAAGGCATATTTTAGGGAATTTGAAATCAATTCATTGATAATCAAACCACAAGGAATAGCTGCATCAATGGCTAGAAAAACCTCCTCAACGTTAATTTTCAAGATAATATCGCTGGAATTGACGTTGTATGAATAAAATAAATTAGTTACTAAATCTTGAATATAGTCGGCAAAATTAATCCTTGCCAAATCTTGAGATTGATATAGTTTCTCGTGGATCAGAGCCATTGATTCAATCCGGTTCTGGCTATCTTTGAATACCTCAAGGGCTTGATTGTCCTTGAGATACTCTGCTTGCAGGTTGAGCAGACTAGAAATAATCTGCAAATTATTTTTTACCCGGTGATGAATTTCTTTCAATAGCACCTCTTTTTCTTGAAGCGATGCTTTAATCTGCTCCTCTGCTTGTTTACGCTCCCGCCTCACTAGTGCCTCACGCAACTCGCGGGCAACAGCAGGGGTAAGTCGTGCTAGATTGCCTTTGATAATGTAGTCATGGGCACCAGCTTTCATGGCGGCGACTGCGGTATCTTCACCAATAGTTCCTGAGACGATAATGAATGGCAAGTCAAGTCCACTTTCCTTAACCTGCTTCAATGCATCTGGGGCGCTAAAGGTGGGCATAGAATAATCGCAGATCGCGATATCCCATGTTTGCCCTGCGATCGCAGCTTTCATGGCTATGGGTGTATCAATTCGTTCAAAGGTTACTTCGTAGCCACCACGTTGCAGTTCGCGCAGCATCAACAAAGCGTCGTCTTCTGAATCCTCAACAAGTAATACGCGCAGTGGTATACCCATGTAATTCGTAATTCGTAATTCGTAATTCGTAATTAAGAAAGTCAGCCTTATGTCTATAACCTGATTTTGGAGGATTGGTAGAAGCTATATCCTTGGTGGTGATTCATTTAAGACAAACCAGTACAATCCTAGTTGTCGCACTGCTTCACTGAATTGGGAAAAGTCTACTGGTTTGCGAACATAGCTGTTGGCTCCCAAGCTGTAACCATTGATTAAGTCTTGCTCCTCTTTGGAGGAAGTGAGAATGACGACGGGAAGGATTTTTGTCCTGTCATCGGCCCGCAGATGTCGCAAAACTTCCAGACCATCAATTTTAGGCAACTTCAAATCTAGAAGGATGAGATTTGGCATAACGCTCATATCGCGATCGGCATAGACACCTTTACCAAAGAGATAATCTAGGGCTTCTACTCCATCGCGTGCCACCACTACCTCGTTCATAATATTGTTTTTCTTAAGTGCGCGTAGGGTTAGCACTTCATCGTCAGGATTGTCTTCTACAAGTAAAATCATGCTGTATTCCTCTAGTTAAAGGGTGAAGTAAAATGTTGCGCCTTGTTCCACTGCACTTTCAGCCCAAACACGGCCACCATGACGGTGAATAATGCGCTGCACAGTAGCTAGTCCGATACCAGTACCTTCAAACTCAGTCATGGCGTGTAGGCGCACAAAAGCACCAAAGAGTTTGTCAATATAGGCCATATCGAAGCCTGTGCCATCATCGCGGACAAAATACACATGGGTGTCATCTTGCTGTAAAAGCCCAAATTCTATTCGGGCTTTTTGATGTTTTCCTGTAAATTTCCACGCATTACCTAGCAGGTTTTCTAGCACGATCCGTAACAGATGAGTATCACCATTAGCAACCAATCCCGACGTAATGATAAACTCTACTTGGCGTTCAGGTTGGGTTTTGTGCAACTCTGTAGCGATCGCCTCCACTAGTGCGCTGAGATCGACCTTTTCGTAACGCATCTCACTACGCGTTAATCGTGACAGATTCAGTAAATCGTCGATCAGTTGTGCCATTCGCTGGGTGGCTGCACGCACTCGCTGAAGGTAGTTTTGACCTAATGCATCCAGCTTGTCAGCATAATCTTCTAGGAGTGCTTGACTAAAACCATCGATACTCCGCAAGGGGGCCCGCAGGTCGTGAGACACAGAATAACTAAATGCTTCCATCTCTTTATTAGTGGCTTCGAGTTGTGCTGTACGTTCTGCAACTCGCCCCTCAAGCTGGACGTTCAGACGCAGAATCTCTGACTCCGCCTTTTTGCGCTCATTAATTTCAGTTTGCAATTCTTCGTTAGTGTTTCTCAGTTCGGCAGTCTGTTTGTTAACCTCTATTTCTAACTCATCACGAGCTTTTTGCAGAGAATTTTCCATCCGTTTGCGTTTGACAAGTTCTTGATTGGTAATCGTGGCTGCCAAACCAACGATCGCAGAAGCGATAATGCTGCCAAAAATAGTTAGCAAAGTTGTTTGATGAGCGCTGGCATTTGCCTCCATTGACCGCTGTTTCAACAATTCATTCTCTTCATTCTCCATAGCTGTAGTCAGCATTCGGATGTCCTCCATAATCTGCTGACCCCGATCTGTCTGAACTATTTGCAGCGCGGACTCTAAGTTTTTGCTCCTAGCGTTAATCGTCTGTTCAATCAAAACCAGTTTTTTGGTTATCAGGGGTTCAAGGCGATCGAGCCGCCGCTGTTGATTCGGGTTATCCGCAGTCAATTGGCGCAGAACTTGAAGTTTCTGAGCAATCTCGCCAGTTGCAGTACGATACGGTTCCAGATACCGTTCTTTGCCTGTGAGAAGATAGCCTCGTTGTCCAGTCTCTGCATCTTTAATCTCTGACATTACTTCTTTTGTCTTTTCAAGCACCTCGCGTGTATGTGTTACCCATTGAGCGTTTTCTCTATACTGAAGCAAACTAAGATACGAGACTACGCCAACACCAGTCATAATTGCGACTGCTATTACAAAACTGCCTGTATTCTTTTTGTAAATAGCCCATTCCATTTTTTACCTTCCTAGTTGAAAAAGTAGCTGCTGACTATAGCGGTAAAAACGGTGAGCCAGCGCTGTAGATTGATAACAGTGGCTCTTTACTAGCTATTTTCTTTTTTCTACGTTCGCGAACAGCGTGTCGGAGACGAGGCTGCGCCAATGAGACGCTCTGCGATCGCTGCGTTAGCGCCGTTAGAATGGTCACGCGTTCCCGTCTTTGAAAGAGAAGGGTGACTAGCAGCCCAACTACTCGTCATAGTTTTAGTAACTGATACCAAGTTTCTTAACTTTGAGAGTCAATTAGCTCTAATAAAGGATATCTATAATCAGTTAATGATTGTGACCGTATATTTTCTGAGACATGAGAAGGCAAATAATAAATTTTGTTAAATGATTCAGTATATTTCCGTAGCTATTTTCACGATATTTTCGCTTGCATAAATTATGTTAATATGCTATGTAACATCAGTAATTGCACTTAAAAATCTTTACTTATATTAGCTTGATATTAAATTAATTAATAAGTACGGAGACTAAATAAAAACATAAACTACTATCAGTAACCTGAAAAATTCTGCATCCTTGAGGGATTGAGCCGAATGGCACTAAGAAAAGCCCAAAGACTTATTGTATCCTCGTTCCCAGGCTGGAAGTTGGGGCAAGGTCTGTATCTTGACTTAGTGCCATTCAGATTGAGCCGAAATGTTTGTCAGATAGTGCCAATTTGCTGAAAAGCGTTGTCCTGTCTACATTAGACCTCTTGCAAAAGTCTCTAACACCCCACCCCCAACCCCTCCCTGCAAGCGGCTACGGTGTACACACATCTTTGTATAAAACCAAAATCGTTGAAGATC
>NZ_CAWUDN010000084.1:0-35397 GCF_963920915.1 Nostoc sp. PCC 9305 | reverse complement strand
CTCTGAGGTTCATCGGCGAAGCTCTGAGGTTCATTGACGAAGCTCTGAGGTTCATTGACGAAGCTTTGAGGTTAAAGTTTTGAGTTCTGAAGCTCAAGTTTGGCTTTCTAAAGTCGAAGTAATAATCTTTCCTCCTTACTCCCGAGTTCCCATTACCCATTTCAATCGTCTAAATCCCTGAAAATTGTTGTAAATTTTTAATTATGATCCAAGCAGAGGAATTTGTAGAAGCTGCGCGTCATCTTGGCTTTGAGTGGTACACTGGCGTACCCTGTTCTTTTCTCACACCTTTTATTAACTACGTCATCAATGACGTTCAACTTAAATATATCTCCGCAGCCAATGAGGGAGATGCTGTAGCGATCGCAGCTGGAGCCGCAATTGCTGGTAAACCTGCTGTGGTGATGATGCAAAACTCTGGTTTGGGGAATGCAGTTAACCCGCTAACCTCCCTCACTTATATCTTTCGGATTCCACTGTTGCTGATTTGTACCCTACGAGGCGATCGCAATTTGCAAGATGAACCGCAACATCAATTAATGGGGCAAATCACAGAGAAATTGTTGCAAACAATGACCATACCTTGGGAATTTTTTCCCACAGATGCAGCACAAATAGAACCCGTTTTGCAAAGAGCCACAGCCTATATGCAACAAGAGCGCTGTCCTTATGCTTTAATTATGCGTAAAGGAGCGATCGCCCCCCATGCCCTTACCCGTTCTTCTATTCCCGAACGAGAAAATAGTAGTAGCGCTCATATTCAGCAAAGCTTTTTTCGGGACAACAAAGAACAACGCATTTCTCGCAGCGAAGCATTAGCTAGAATTGTGGAACTTACCGAGCCAGAAAACACTGTAGTAATTGCCACCACCGGATATACGGGACGCGAACTCTTCGCGAGTAAAGACAGCGCCAATCATCTTTATATGGTTGGATCGATGGGCTGCGCTTCCTCAATGGGATTGGGATTATCCTTAGCACGTCCAGACCTCAAAGTAGTAGTAATTGATGGCGATGGGGCAGCATTAATGCGAATGGGTAATTTTGCGACTATTGGCACTTATGGCGGTGCTAACTTGACCCATATTCTTTTAGATAATGAAGTCCACGATTCCACAGGCGCACAAGCCACTGTTTCTGCGGGTATATCTTTTGCCAAGATTGCGGAAGCCTGTGGTTACGGCGTTATATTAGCTGGAGACGACCCTTCGCTTTTAGATGCCTTATTTACCGCCGATGCTAACACTAGACCTAAATTCGCTCATCTGAAAATTCGTCCCGGAACTTTAGAAAAGCTACCTCGACCTAACCTCACCCCGGAAGCAGTTTTGCAACGCTTCATGAAACACATTGGTAATTCGTAATTCGTAATTCGTAATTCGTAATTAATAAATTCAAAGTACAAACTCTCAATTTATTAATGCCCAATGACAAATGACAAAATGATTTTACTAAATCCCGGCCCCGTCAATTTAAGCGATCGCGTCAGAAATGCCCTGTTGCGTCCCGATTTGTGTCATCGCGAAGTGGAATTTTCCCAACTTCAAAGCAGAATCCGCGAACAGCTACTTCAAGTTTATGGTCTTGGAAACGGCTGGGCAGCAGTTCTTCTCACCGGTTCTGGAACCGCCGCGATGGAAGCGATGATTAGCAGTCTAGTACCTACAGATGGGAAATTACTGGTAATTGAAAACGGTGTATATGGCGAACGACTTTCCAAAATTGCCAAAATCCACGGCATTAGTTACATCACACTTTCCCATCCTTGGGATGGCGAAATAGATATCAAGGCTTTAGTCAAACTCCTGGATGAAAACACCGACATTACCCACCTTGCTGTCGTCCATCACGAAACTACTACCGGTCGGCTAAATAATTTGGCGGAACTTGCCTTAATTTGCCAAGAACGCCGCATCAAACTATTAGTAGATGCAGTCAGCAGCTTTGGTGCTGAAGAATTAAATTTTGTAGATTGGGGAATCACTGCTTGCGCTGCGACAGCCAATAAATGTCTGCATGGTGTCCCTGGAGTGTCCTTTGTCATCCTGCAACGGGATGCACTGCCGTCAGTAGACACCATTCCCCGCACCTTATATTTAGATTTAGCAACCTATTACCAGCAGCAAGAACGAGGTGGCACACCTTTTACGCAATCAGTACAGACATTTTATGCCTTAACAGAAGCTTTGCAAGAAATGGCAGAAGCCGGGGGTTGGCGTGCCAGACATAGCCATTACAACCAACTTGCCACCTTAGTCAGAGACGGGTTAGCCTCAATCGGAATTAAACCCCTACTTCCTCTTGGCAGTTCATCCGTTGTCTTGAATGCCTACCACTTACCAAACGGTTTCAGCTATGAAGAATTTCACGACCAACTAAAAGCGCGAGATTATATAATTTATTCTGGACAGGGAAATTTAGCTCAATCAATCTTCAGAGTATCAACAATGGGAGCTATTACCCAAGCTGACATGGAACGCTTTGTTGGTGTTGTTAAACAAATTATTTAAACCGCGCTGAGACTTTAACGAAGAGGGAGATATTGCATTTGTCCTTCCCATTCGCCCTCAAAACTTCCCTCCGCGATCAACAATATGTCTTCAATTGCCAATCCCACTGAGACACTGCGACTAATCTCAAATACCCCTGGCATTTCTAACCCTGCCTGTACACGCTCGTAAACATATCGAGTTATTGTTTCTACATCATGAGTTCATAGAACCCGACCCTGTTGCGCCGCCCATTCCAGAATGACTCGATCGTCAGTTTTGGACAAACCTACATCCTGAACTCTAATAGGACTTACGCAAAAACCCTCTCAAACTCTCATTCCTCCGTGAACTCTGCGCCCTCTGTGGTTCGTTTTCCGTTACCCGTGCGTAAGTCCTATCTAACAATATCAATCTCAGATTTTCGTCGAAGAATACCCCGAACAATTTGGTTGTTAAAGTTCTCGTCTGCTAAAAGGCGCAGCATTTCAACTCTGCCCTTGGTGGGTAAGTCTTGCCATGAGGCGATCGCGTATTCCAATTGGATTGAAACGACGCTCATTTTACTCATTACTCATTACTCCTGCAAATTTGGTTCACCGATGATGACACCAAAACTGTATGAAAAAAAAATGGGTAAATCTCATCAAAGTCAACACCCTAGGCAGAGCCTCCAATCTGGCATTGAGTCAGAGACTCAATGAATGCATTCCCAGCCGGAGACTGGGAACGAGGAAAGTCTTATCAAGCTAGGTTTTTAGGACTTGTGTATACACAAGTCTTTGAGAGTTGCCTCCCAGCGTTTAGATCCCCCCTAACCCCCCTTAAAAAAGGGGGAACCAGAGTCAAAGTCCCCCAATTTATCGGGGGATTTAGGGGGATCTTCAACGATTTTGGTTTTATACAAAGATGTGTGTACACCGTAGCCCCCACGGGGGGAGAGGCTTTGAAACCCAGTTTTAGTTTTTCTCTCGTTGTATGAAACCACCCTGCTTATCGCTTGCGGGGAGTGGGTTAGGGGTGGGGTTTTTGTACCTCACTCAACTGAGAACTGCTATAAAAATTATTTTAACAAGGCATCAAAGCATCAAATCTCCCTAGTACTGCCATATCTTCTTCATCTAACTCCGCCGGAATCCCACTGCGAATCAATTCCGAAAAGTCTTCATTGGGAATCATCACAGTCAACGTGTACAAGCGAGTAGAACCAGTATTTTTAATCAAATGAGTACCAGTGGGAGGCACTAATAAACTATCTCCAGCTTTGATCGTGGCACTCTTGCCATCACATATAGCGATCGCTTCCCCTTTGAGGACGAAAAACATTTCCACTGCCCACTGATGGCGATTTGGGGGTGTTTGTCCACCAACATCAAAAATTTCTATGCAGCAAGTCAAAGAAGTATTAGCATTTGTCGAATCGAAGATAATTGCTAATCGATTAGAGGCGTCGGGACTGATGCGATATACTGGATAATCTTTGCTAGATTTGATAACCGGAATTACACAACGAGTAGCGTACATTTATTTATCCCCTCTGAGTTATCGATGGGCATGAAAATTCCTAAAATCCGAGTACTGAATCACAAAATTTTAGATTTTAAATTTTAGATTTTGGATTAAACGCTTACACCGTAACCCTCCGGGGAAGCAAGCTACGCGTAGCGTTCCGCAGGAAAGTCCAAAATTTAAAAAAGTCTGAGAGCAAGGGAATTTAAACGCGAGAACAAATCTAAAATCTAAAATTCTTGAGCGTTCGCGCAGCGTCCCGTAGGGAAGAAAGAGCATTAATGCATGGGTTCAATCTAAAGTCCAAAATCCAAAATCCAAAATCCAAAATTGATTCACTCCTCACCATTTTGCAGCGCTGTTAAAATTCCTTGCGAGTCAGTGACAAAACCGAAGCATTGTTTGACATTATACAATGTCGCCAGCCAACAATATTCAGGAGAAGTGGTAGCGGTGCAATCTTTAATCAACACGCAGTCATATCCTAAGAAGTTGGCATCACATAATGTGGTTAGTACACATTGATCGGCATTAACACCAGCAAAAAATAATGTTGTCCTTCCCAGATTCCGCAAGATACTATCTAAAGGTGTATCCCAAAACCCACTCATGCGGTATTTATCCACACGAATATCTTCGGGTATCTGTTCTAGTTCGTCTACGATTGCCGCTGCCCAACTACCTGCCATGAGTACTCTAGCACCATTCCTTGGTAGTGGATCGCCCAATCCCACACCTTCCCCTGTGGGATTATAGACGTGGCGCGAACTAGCACTAATATTGAGCAAGTCGGGACGATTCCCCCAATTTACCCAAATAACTGGAACGCCAACCTCACGCAGTTCGGGAAGTAAGTTGTTCAAAGGTTCAATAGGCTGACGCGCCGGAGTTACGTCCACGCCGATATGCGCTAACCAACCATCAGGGTGACAGAAGTCGTTTTGCATATCAATGACGAGGATAGCAGTCTTTGCCAAATCTAGGCGCAGGGTTTTAGTTTCTGTTGATAAGATAACGGGTTGTGGGGTCTTTGGAGGACGAGTGATATCTGCGATCGCATCATTCACTGTCCACGCATTTGGTGCAACTCCCAATGTCCGTAATGGTAGATTCATAAAATTCCAGTACCCAACACCATTTTCTATTTTGTAACTTGAAATTCAAGTCAAAATACAATTACTTAATTAAGGTTAAATATGGTAAATTTCACCATCCAGAATGTTTTGATTGCCGTCAGTGATGATTATGCAAAGGTAGATGTATAGATTGTAAATGGTTCAACCATAGCTATTTCACCCAATCTACAAGTAATTGCCACTTATTACTACCTGGCTTTTTCAACACCCACACCCACCGATCGGAGATGTGGCAGCGAGGAATTATGTAAATGTTCTCTTTAGAATTATGGTTGGCGAAACTGTATGATTTTGCCCCCTCGATCCCGAACAGGTTTATCTCAACACCTTGGGTACTGCGGTGGAAACTTTATTTGCGGGCAGGACGAGTGTGATAGATCGTCTGGTGTTAATTCCCGAATTTGAGTTAAAAGCGATCGCCAAATCAATGCACCATGTGGAAATTCCAATACTCCAGGTTCTTACGATTTGTATGTTGACTAGAGCAACTATGCTGAAGTTATGTCGGGTATACAAAGAGATGAACCTATAGTTATTGTTGCAAACTATACCTGGCAAATCATACCACAAGCTATGGTGGCGAAGGATGGGACATGACATCACACACACCAAGCTTTGCAAAGTCGCCCAAACTGTTAGCGATAGGTGCAAGATTCGGGTTGTGCAGGGAGTGCAGCACACGCGCCAAATGACTTCTACACATTAGACCTCTTGCAAAAATATATTTTTGCACTCTTAGGGAAAAGGGAAAAGGTTAAAGGGAAAGGATTTTGAGTTTTTTTCCCCTTTTCCCCTTCCCCTTTACCCCGACTTTTGCAAGAAGTCTATTCATTGACAGCCATCTTAGCTTTGGCTACCCGCGCCAATAGGGGTAATTTTAAATCGGAATTTGAATCACAAATTCTGTACCCTCTCCCTGTACGGAATTAACCTCTAGAGTACCGCCATGTTTTTCTACAATAATTTGCCGGGCGATCGCTAATCCTAATCCTGTACCTTTACCGACAGATTTAGTTGTAAATAAATGGTCAAAAATCTTTTGTTTGACTTCATGAGACATTCCCATACCATTATCTTGAATGTAAATTAAAACTTGATGTTTGTCTTCACTAAAACAAGTTTTAATCTCAATTTTATTATTAATTTCGTGAAAATTATGTCCAATATTAGACTCCTCTAAAGCATCAATGGCATTTGCTAACAAATTCATAAATACTTGATTCAGTTGCCCAGGAAAACATTTGACTAAAGATATATCGCCATATCTTTTCACAACTTTAATCTCTGGATGTAGTTCCGATGCTTTTAAGCGATGCTTCAGAATCAAAATTGCACTGTCGATACCATCGTGAATATTAAAAGCAACTTTGTTTTCTGTATCTGCCCTAGAAAAGATTCGCAAACTGTTGCTAATACTCCGAATTCGGTCAATACCTAGTTTCATCGAAGAAATCATTTTTGGCAAATCTTCTCGGATATATTCTAGGTCAATTTCGGCAATTTCTTCTTCAATTTCTACACCCGGATTTGGAAACTTTTCCTGATAAAGCTCGATGAGGTGAAACAAATCTTCAACCAAATCAACAGCAGGTTGAATATTACCTGCAATAAAGCCTACAGGATTGTTGATTTCGTGGGCTACACCTGCAACTAAATTACCTAATGCTGACATTTTCTCACTTTGTACCAGTTGTAGTTGCATTTGTTTTAAATCTGTAAGTGAGTGTTCTAATTGTTGGGAATTCTCTTGCGATCGCTGATAAAGAGAAGCATTTTCTAAAGATATGGCAGCTTGCGAACACAATAGATTTATTACTTGGAGTCTATCATGGGTAAAGACTCCAGCAATGAGATTATTTTCTAAGTAAAGGATGCCGATTAACTTCCCTTGATGGAGAATGGGGGTACATAGCAAACTCTTGGGTTGTTGTCGGATAATGTAGGAGTCAGAAATGAAGGAATTGTTCGCAGTTGCATCATCAACTACCAATGTTTCTAAAGTGCGTTTGACATAGTTAATTGCAGTTAGAGGGATATCTTGGCTAAACTCAATGGGAATAGATTGCAGAATAGTTGGCACTTTTTGGAATGTTGCAATTGCTTCGATCGTCCAAATATTATCCTTGAGTAAAATTAAAGCAGATTTTTTGGCTCCGGTATTTTCCATCACCACTTGCATTAATGTAGAAAACAACTTCTCTAAATGAATTTCGCTAGATAGTGCTTGAGAGGCTTTGAGAACACTTGCTAAATCTAAAGCTTCGGAAATGCTGGTGCTACTAGATGAAATTGTTGCACCAGCATTAAAACTAGACAGAGGCATTTTATTATGGAGAGTAGATGCTATTTCTGTGGAATTGAGGCGAATTGTTTCCGATTGAAGAATTGGGGCAAGTAATTGAGGATAACGTTTTTCTAAATTATAAACTTTGGCTTTAGCGCCCCAACGAACATAGCAGTAGTAAGCGTTTGTTAGATAAGTTTGGGCAATTTGCTCTTTACCCCATTCCAAATAAAATTTGGCGGCGAGTTCGTGAGCGAGAGCTTCTTCTTGGATATATTCGTTTTCTTTGGCTCCTTGAATGGCGCGATCGTACATTTCCATTGCTTGGATATATTCGCCAAGAATGCGATCGCGTTCAGCCTCCACTAAATAAAACTTATGTAAATGATTCATCGGCGCATGATGCGCCCAGTTCTGGATTTTTTCCTGATTGGCTGTAACCCTTTTGAGAATTAATACTTGCTTATCTTCAGAAGCCTCATAATATACGGCTAATTGGCTCAGAGAATCATAGAAATGAAATAGAGCAAGGATAATACTTCCAAGAAGACTTTCTAAATAATTCTGTACTAAATCAGCATTTTCAATAGCATGAGTATAGTCAGCAAATAAATAACAAAGAACCAATTTATTAAAATACAACGAACAAATCATAGTTTGATCGTTGCCTTGGAGATGAAGTGGCAACATGGTTTCTTCATTGTAAGCATCACCGATTAAGCGGCAAGGGTTTTCATTTTTTGAGAGTAAGTTAAGCACTACTTGCCGATAGAGTTCATTTTTATGTAAGGATGGTTCTTGACGAATTTGTGCGAGTCCTTGACTATAATTTCTTATTTCCTGTGCTAGAGAAGATAATTCTTTACCAGCAAAATATGAACTCAAAGAATAATTACATGCACAGTAACCTGCAAATTCTAAATCTCCTGTTTCTACCCCGCTATAATAAGCTGATTGTATAGGAAGTAAAAGTTCATTAAGATGCTTCTTCCAATGATTCAAACAGCCATAAACAACCATATATGTTTTAGCAATGAATTCTTTAGCATTTAATTTATCTAATAGTTTTAGACTTAGTTGACCGAATTGATAACCTGAATCAACATCTCCTACAATCCCGCCAAGAATCAGCCCATAAGATGAATATCCATAAAGCGAATTAGCAGTATTTCCATAATTGAGGGATAAATTAACCTGTTTAAATAATATTAAAGGATAGAGTTTTGGGATAACTAGATAAGCAGCAGCAGCAATATTTGTCAAAATATTCATGGCTGCTAACTTATCTGGCTCAGTCATTAATTTTAACTCTAGTAACCCTTCAATAGATTTACCATCTAAAGCTAATTGTGTCTCCTCTAGTCCACGGTTAATATCTTCTGGTGTTGGCTGTTCGGGCAGTTCTATTCCCAATATTTTAAGAACATGGAGTCCCGTTTTTATAGCTTCCCACATTCTGTTTTGTGCTACCTGAGATAAGATTCTGACTTCGTAGGCTTTGACTTGATCGATCGGTGTTTTGCCATGTTGTAATATTACTTGTATACATTGTTCCGTCTGTTCAAAATCACCGTTAAGATGGGCGACTTCGGCAGAGGTTGAGTATAGTGTTAATGCCAACTCATACTGATATTGCCAACAATCTTCTGTGAGTAACTTAATCCCAAAATTTGTGTATTCTACAGCGGCTTCATAAGCAGTCGAAATTTTGGCTTTATGACTTGCGGTTAGGTTTAATTTTGCCAGTTCTTCTCGTTCCTCTGATTGAGTAATTAATTCAGCTCCTAGGTTTAACTGATTGACTAATTTAAACAAATTTTCTTCGCGTTCTTCAAGCGAGATATTTCTCAACATTAATCGCCCAATTTTGAGATTTACTGTCTGTTTTTGGTCTTCAGGAATTAGAGAATAAGCAGCTTGTTGAACCCGATCGTGCAAAAACTTATATGAACAGGAAGTAGAATTGAGCATCGAAGAATCAGAAGTAATTATAGATTCTTCCAATTCCTGTTGATAAAACTTGTAAACTTCAGTTGTGGGAATGACCAAACCTTCTTGCAAAGCTTTCCATAGGTCTGCTGCTGTCTCTGATAGAGATTTTTCATGGACAATTGCGAGAGTTGCTAAGTCAAACTGATTATCAATAGAAGCTGCAAGCTGCAAAACTTTTTGAGTTGCTTCTGGTAACTTCTGCAACTGAAGCACCATAAACTCTACCAAATCATTAGTAAATGTTAATGCTCTAATCTGAGCAATATCACATTGCCAATGACCCATATCAAAGTTATAGTTAATTAACTTATATTCGTGCAGTAATTTGAGGAATTGATTAGTGAATAAGGGGTTTCCTTGCGTTTTTTGATATATTAAATCTGTGAGGCTTTGGGTAATTGATAGGTTACATTTAAGAGTATCATTAATTAGATGATTGACATCTGTGCGATTAAGATTTTCTAACGTAATAGTATTAAGACAATCTCTATATTTATGAATTTCTTCTAATGTCAATATTAACGGATGTCCTGGATAAACTTCATTATCGCGATAAGTACCAATAACTAACATATAGTGAATTTCAGCTTCACTCATCAGCAATTGTATCAACTTCAAAGATGCTGAATCTGCCCATTGCAAATCATCGAGGAACATCACTAAAGGATGCTCTTTGGTTGTGAAAACTTGGATAAATTTCTGAAATAGTAAATTGAAACGATTTTGTCCAGCAGTCCCGGAAAGTTCGGAGACTGGCGGTTGTTGCCCAATAATTTTTTCTAGTTCGGGAATAACTTCGATAATTACCTGAGCATTTTCACCTAAAGCTTTGAGAATTGCGACTTTCCATTGTTCAAGTTGAGCATCAGTTTCACTAAGTAATTGCCTCATTAAATCTCGAAATGCTTGGACAAAAGCTCCCAAGGGAATGTTGCGTTGGAATTGGTCATATTTTCCTTTGATAAAATAACCCCGTTGTCGCACAATGGGTTTATGGACTTCGTTAACAACGGCAGTTTTACCAATACCAGAGAAACCTGCTACTAAAATCATTTCTACCCCCCTTAGTCCCCCCTTACCAAGAGGGGATTCAGGGGGGTTAGCTACTCTATCAAATGCTGCGAGTAAGTTTTCTACTTCTGCTTGCCGACCATAGAGCTTTTCTGGGATGATGAAGCGATCGCAAATATCTCGCACTCCTAATTCAAAGACATCAATCTTGCCAGTTTCTCGCCACTGACGCCAACAAATTTCTAAGTCATACTTCAACCCCAATGCACTCTGATACCTATCTTCGGCGTTTTTTGCCATCAGTTTGCCAATGATTTCAGACACAGTTGGCGGAATGTTGGGATTGAGACTATGTACCTGTGGAGGAAGCTTTGCCAAATGACAATACACCAACTCCATCGGTTCATCATATTTGAAAGGTAACTCTCCGGTAAGCAGTTCAAAAAAGGTGACACCCAAGGAATAAAAGTCGCTGCGATAGTCAATTCCCCGGTTCATTCGTCCAGTTTGTTCGGGAGAAAGGTATGCTAATGTCCCTTCCAAAATATTTGGATTAGTCAGAGTTTGTGTTTCTCTAGAAAGTAAAGAGGCGAGACTAAAATCGATCAGTCTTATATCTTTTGTGGTAGGGTTAATCAAAATGTTGGCGGGTTTGATGTCTTTATGAATCACCCGATTGTGATACAGTCCATCAAGAATTGAGACAATTTGCAAAGCAATGTGAAAAAATGTCTGCAACCCATCAGCAGTTTTCCCCATCCCCTTATCTCCCCACCCAGCCATCTCTTCTTGGAGAGAAATACCACCCAAGTCTTCCATGACTAAGGCATAGCTGTTTTGATAGTTCTCCAGGCTATAAGTTTTGATAATTCCATCAATATCTAGATTTTTCGCAATGGTGTACTGATTGCGGAACCGCACGAGTTCATAAAATGTCGGATACTCACGCCGCAACAGTTTAATTACTACTGGCTTTTTATCTGATTCTCTAATACCGCGATGCACTAGGGTTTTAGATCCCGAATAAATTAGCTCATGTATTTGATAACCGATCAGTGCCACCATAGTTTTCTTTTCCCTCCAAGGTTAATTTTTTCTTATTTACATTGATTGTTCCTATTAATACAAATGTGCTTAAGGTTTGGGAAGGCAATTTTGTAACAAGATATGAATGTGCGTAGGCGTAGCCCGTCGTAGACATCGCTAAATTCTTATTTACAGCATTAAAACTTTAGTAATTGGCTACAAAACCACAAAAAAAGGCAGATTTTGTGTATGCTCTGTGACTAAGTGCCTTAGCAATACTTTCCGGGAGTAAACATGGAACGCGCCATCTCTGCGTTGGGAATTTTAGTTTTTCTCAGTATATCCTACGCCTTCTCTGTTAATCGTCGTGCAGTGCGTTGGCGCATAGTCGTATGGGGTTTGGGATTGGAATTTTTGTTTGCACTTGTGATTCTTAAAACTGCTTGGGGTTTAACTGTGTTTAAATCTCTGGGGGATATTGTCGGCCAATTTTTAGCATTTTCTGATGTTGGTGCAAAATTTGTCTTTGGAGAAAATTTTAAGGATCATTTCTTTGCCTTCCAAGTGCTGCCGACAATTATCTTTTTCTCTGCCTTCATCAGTGTCTTGTATTACTACGGCATTTTACAACGAGTCGTAAATGTGATGGCGTGGGTAATGATGAAAACGATGAAAACGTCGGGTTCTGAATCTTTATCCTGTGCAGGTAACATCTTTTTGGGGCCAACAGAGTCGGCGCTGATGGTTAAACCTTATATAGCGAATATGACGCAATCGGAACTCCATGCCGTGATGACGGGTGGTTTTGCCACAATTGCGGCGGGAGTACTAGGAGCATATCTTTCCTTTGGCATCCCAGCAGAACACCTGATTGCTGCTTTCTTTATGACTGCTCCCACTTCGTTGGTGGTATCAAAATTACTTTACCCAGAAACAGAAGTATCAGAGACGGCTGGTAAAGCAAAAGCATATATAGAAACCAATTATGTCAATGTAATTGATGCTGCTACCACCGGAGCAATTGACGGCGTGAAGCTAGCAGTTAATGTTGGGGTGATGATTATCGCCTTTTTAGGGTTATTGGCTGCCCTGAATGCACTTTTGGGATGGTTAGGGGCATTTGTGGGCTTACAGCAACTCTCATTACAGTGGATTTTGTCTTTTCTTATGGCTCCCGTGGCGTGGCTAATGGGCATACCTTGGGCTGATTGTCGGCAAGTTGGGGCTTTATTGGGTACAAAAACAATTTTGAATGAGTTTATTGCTTTTTTGGATTTAAAAGCACTAATTGAAAGTGGAAAAATCTCTCAACGGGCAGTAATTATTACAACTTACGCATTATGTAATTTTGCAAATATCGGTTCAATTGGTATTACCATTGGCGGCATTGCGGGGATAGCACCTAATCGCCAGCATGACTTAGCTCGCATGGGTGTAAGGTCAATGATTGGCGGATTGTTAGCGGGTTTTATCACCGCTTGTATTGCTGGGGTGTTGATTTGAAAAAGTTAGAGAGATGCGATAAATCGCCGACTCCAACTGTCTTTAATTTTGAAGTAATGAGTAATAAGTAATAAATAATGGGTATTACTCATTACTCATTACTCATTACTCATTTATTTATTGACAGACTACTACTCATCTGTAGAGTAGAACTGTTGGGCGTAAAAACGGGCATACCGTCCTTCTTGAGACAACAGGGAGGTGTGAGTACCAGCTTCAACCACCTCTCCTTGTTCGATGACGAGAATGCAGTCAGCTCGACGAACGCTGCTCAAGCGATGGGCAATAATAAATACGGTACGATTTTGCATCACTCGTTCTAGTGCTTCTTGAACTAGTGCTTCTGATTCAGAATCGAGGGCAGAGGTGGCCTCATCCAGGATGAGAATTCGAGGATCGTTGGCAACTGCTCTGGCGATCGCTAATCTTTGGCGTTGTCCTCCCGATAGGTTAACTCCACGCTCTCCCACCCAAGTCTGATAACCCTGTGAAAACTGGGTGATAAAGGAGTGAGCGTTGGCAATCTTGGCTGCTTCTTGAATCGCTGCCAAATCTAATTCTTCTTGACCGTAACCGATATTTTCAGCGATCGTTCCCGAAAAAAGGGTAACATCTTGGGGAACAATGCCAATTTGATGGCGCAAGCTGGTGAGTGTGACATCACGAATATCAAGATCGTCAACCAGAATTTGACCCCTTTGAGGGTCATAGAAGCGAAGTAAAAGGTTGATTAACGTCGATTTACCGGCTCCAGAAGAACCAACCAAGGCAATCACATCACCAGGAGAAGCATCTAGGCAGAGATCCTTTAGCACTGGCTGGTCGGGATTGTAGGCGAAATCGACATGACGATACTCTACCTTGCCCATAACTCGTGGCATTGCCTGAGCATTCGATTTTTCGCTGATACTAGGTTCCTTCGCCATCAGTTCAAAGATGCGTTCAACAGAAGCTTCGGTCTGTTTGTACTCGTTGTAATTGCTAATCATCAGGTCGATTGGCTGAATCAGTAAAGCCACAGCAGCCAAGAAACTGATAAACCCTTGAGCAGTCAGCTGATTCTGAGAAATCTGCCATCCTCCCAATAAAAACAGCAGCATAATACTAACTGCTTCCAAAAAACCGACAACGGGAAACTGAATGGATTTGAGTTGTAGAGCGCGATACTTAGCTTGGCGATTGATTTCTGCTTCTTTATTGAATCGCTTCACCTCATATTCTTGGGCTGCAAAAGCTTGAACGACGCGAATCCCACTAAATACTTCAGTTAGCATCGCCGACAAATTGGAAACCTGATTTTGGCTCTGGCGAGATAGCACGAGTAATCGCTGACCAAATTGCCCGATTAACCAAGCCATTAAAGGAGCCAAAACCAAACCCGCAAGAGTGAGCGGCCAATTCAGGTAGAGCATGTAAATGGGAATTGCAATTAACTGCAACAAATTGGAAAGAAACTGATGGGATAACTTGTCCACAATTTCGCCGACGCGATCGATATCTTCAGTCAGGCGATAAGTCAAGTCTCCGGTCTGTGTGGTTTCAAAGTAATCTAATCCAAGTTTGTGCAGGTGAGCATAAACCCGCTTACGCAAGTTTAAAACCATGTTCAGGGCAGCAGCGATCATAAAGACATTCTGCCCGTATTGACAAAGCCCTCGAATCAAAAATACTAAAGTGGCTAGTCCGAGCCAGTAGGCAATCTTGTTTACATTTCCCTGGCCAAGATAAAAAGCGACCTGACCTGCTAAATAGGGCACTGCTAGAGTAAATAACACAAATCCTAAGATACAAGCCAATCCCCGGATTAACAGCGGCCATTGGGGCCAGAGATAAGGCAACAGTTGCCAGTAACTAGAGCGGACTTTCATAAGTAAGTAAGAATTCAGGAGTCAGGAGTCAGGATTCAGAATTGAGATGCATTACGGCGTTAGCCTACCACATCATGTTACCGAACCGTGCCGACTCCTGAATTCTGACGCAATTTCTACTCAGTTTCTCCTAGAGAGTTTAGTAGAAAGCGGGCAATTCTCTCAGATGCGCCGGGTGGGCCAAATCGCTCAGGGCCATTTTCTTTGCACTTCGCGAGGTAGTCTGAATCTTGTAAAGTTTCAACTACTCGTTTAGCTGCTTGCTTGAGAATCTCAGGGGTTGCTGGCTTAGTGCCGATAGTTTGGGCAGAAATTCCCAACAGTCGCGTTTGCGCTTCTGCAAATTGATAGGTAAATTGAGGGCCTTCTCCGGGAATCTGGATAATAGGTTTGCCGATCGCTACAGCTAAATCCACTGCCAACCCTGCCATACCAATGACGAGGTTAGAATAATATACGATATCACTGAAGGCATCTGAGTAACATCTCACTTCTACAAGCGGTGATTCCTCAGCAGAACTTCCTGGAGGAGAATAGGTGAGTATACCTTGATTCAGTTGCCAACCTTGACTTTTAGCAATGTCGTCTAATTGCGCCATCAAATTTGGTAGTAAGGCGGCACGAAACTGGAATCCTGGCTCAGGCATCACCTTGGCGATTTCTATCACCAGTTGCAACTGCAAACAGAAATTTCGCGCGGCTTCCGGCATCCGCGATCCTGGTAAAAGTGCGATCGCAGGAACGTCCGGTTTTAGGTACAAGTCTTTGCCAGTGGGGACAAGGCGATCTAAAGCCGGAATTCCACCAAACTGAGCCTTAGCTATACCTTGCCGTTGGAGATCGAAAGCCGTATAGGAATCTCTGGTGAAAACTGTCAGACATCGAGAAGAATTAAGGTCGTGCCACAGCAGTGGATTGATACGCAATCGCCCTTCATAGAGGGCAGAAAGACAAGAGATAAATGAAACGAAGGGACGCTTTGTTAAGTAAGCAAATGTCTGGGAGACAAAATCCCCAGTAGACATAATTAAATCGCAGTTGGGAGCATACTGCAACACCGCTTGTAATTGTTGCCACGTTAAGCCAATCAATCCCGATTGAAAATCTTTGAGCAAATAGAGGCGCTTCATGTAAAAGAATCCGCCAGAGGGCATTATTTGTGTGGGCCCAATAATGGGAATGTCCAAGCTGCGGTAAGCTTTTCCTTCACCCACAATTGGCATTGCCGCCATCTCAATCGAAGGACACAATTGGCGCAGGGTCTGAATTACATGAGAGGTGTGGTTGTCCTCTCCGTGGCCGTTACTGATAAACAAGATTCGCTTAGAAGGCATCTTGGGGTTTGGATAGGTCTAAAATGCTTGTTTGGTGAGATTTTTAACCTACATTGGGTGAGTAGGCTAAGAGATTGATAGTATTTTTACTATTGAGAGTTTGTCATTTTATAGACAAATCTACAAAGTTACTTTTTCAGGTATAAACCGGAATGGAATTATTGCTAATTCCTGGTTTTGCAAACGCTAATCTATCAGAGAATACAGTATTAGGAGTACAAGCGCTATGGGTACATTAGACTTCTTGCATGAATCAAAAGCCCTCACCCTAAATCCCTCTCCCATTTTTGGGAGAGGGACTTTTAAATTGGCTCCCCTTCTCCCAAAAATGAGAGAAGGGGTTGGGGGATGTAGCAAGATCCCGCAGGGTGGGCAAATTTTGTATTTGTGCAAGAGACTTCATGAGCTGCGCTCACAAGAAACAATGAAAATATCTTTTCCTCGTGCCTCCTGCCTGGTTGTTGAGTTTCGACTACGCTCAACTGCCGCGTAGTCGAAACACTTCCTCTGCCTTATTTTCAAGGCAGTTCTATCGATCTGATTTCAATTCCAATATGCACTAATTGTTGCAACTTCTGCATTATGTAACTTCTTGGCAAATATCGGTTAAATATTCTATTTTGTTAAAATTCAAATTTTTTGTAGATACTCAGGTGGCACACAATCGACTAACCAAACACCATTAGCCGAACAATAGAAGATGTAACCTGCCTGATGCATTGCCGCAGTATTTACAGCAAAAACTACTGGTTTTCCATGCCTTGCACCAACAGTTTGTGCTGTTTCTATATCCTTTGATAAATGGACATGATGTCGCGACATTTTGCAAAGTCCTGTTTGCAGAATTAACTCTACAGATTTGCGTCCCGTGCCGTGATAAAGCCGATCTGGAGGAACAACAGCTTCTAATTGTAAATCGACTTTTACACTATGTCCTTGGTTTGCACGAATAAGATTACCTGTAGAATCAAAAGAAAAGCGTTGTTTCTCATTTAATTCAACTACCACCTGTAATTCCTGGCGGGTAATCGGAAACTTATTTTCAGCACAAGCGGTAAGTAAATCATCAACAGCAACCCAACCACCAGGAGCAAGTTTAATGCCAATAGCATCCGGTGTATGTCGCAGATATTTGCTGAGATATTTGCTGATTTTGACGAGTCGAGACTCACTCATTTGATTGTGGTTAGCATGTTTATACTACAATTATAGTTTTTTGTAGCATATAATTTTTATTGATGGTTTTATTTGGTGTAAATTGACAGAATTTGTCTTCCTATCATGGCTAATGCCACTCCAACGATCGCAATGAGTGTCACCTTTCCACCAGGAACGAGTGGTTGATTTGTGCTATCTGAGTTTTCACGTTGCTTCCAACTCATTAACGCCGGAATAATTCCACCGAGAACTGAAATACTAAATGTTCCAGTGTAATCTAGGGCAGTAAAAAAGATGCTGGGGTTAAGCGTTCCGAGAGTCATCGGCGGAAAAAGAACCAGGGAATAGAGGGGTAAGCGGCTAGAAAGTTGCCACTGTGCAGGCAGGAAAATATCTTTGAACAAATCCAGCAACCCGTACACAAATCCAATGAATGATGTGACGATCGCAAACTCTGAAAAGATGGATACTAGCACTCCTAACCATTGCCCCGCACTACCTCCTCGGAGAATTTGTAGTGGATCGAAAATACTTGTACTATCAGAAGTGCTATGTAGCATCTCGGGACTGACGCTTCCTAAAATTACGGCATTCCACGCCAAGAACATAATTAGAGGAATCACAGAACCAATAAAAATAGACTGACGAATTTTGCGGGTATCCCCTTCGAGTTGCGTCACAACCAGCGGCACAACGTTTTGGAAAAACAGCGCCACAGACATCACTGAAATGGCACTACCAAGGGCACTCCAGTTCTGAAATAATAGTTGGGCACTCTGAATATGCCTTCCTCCCAGAAATAATAGTCCTAAGAAGGAAACAATGACAATTCCGACAAAGGCGCTGTTTAATTTCTCTATAAATTTTTCTCGCCCAAGATACATAATGCCACCAAATAAGAGCGTGAAAGCCATTGTGCCCATCCACGTCGGCAATATCTGCATACCCCAGACTTTTGCCGCCGCCACTCCTAAAATCTCTCCGCCTTCGGTGATGTATGCCACCAACAGAGCATAGTGCATGAATAAATATGCACCGCCAGCAATTCGCGCTCCCACTTTACCAAGGATCTTCTCAACAACTCCTAAAAAACCTATACTTGAAAGCCCTTCTGTTCGCATCGTGTTTAAGGTAACTTCTGCAACCAATAACCCCGAAACTAGAGCGTAGAGCCAAACTGCAATCAGTCCAGATGTGGATGGTACAATCCCAGATGGCAGCGTAACGGCTGGTAGAGCGAGAATCCCAGCCCCAACGGTAGTTCCTGCAATCAATGCAGTACTCCCCAATACACTACCTGGTTGATGATTGAGTTTTTTGCCATCAAATTCGAGATGAGAAAACAACCGAGTGACTGGCTCTGAATTTTTTAGAACGGTCTTTATGGGAACCATACTGAATATCCGTACCTAAACCAAACAATATTAACATATGTAAATGTTGTTCGTAAAAGCCCTGATTTTCTTGGTTTTTCAAGCAGATTTTTTTGCTAGATAAGCGATCGCTACTTCATTATCAACACAATTTTTGGATTACAAATGTCACTTGTAGCACTTTATTAATGAAATAGATTACGCAGGAAAAACATTTTCCCTGTATACAGATGTAGTTTAAATAAATGAAAACTTGTTTAAGAAGATGTTTGAAAAGTATTATTGCTAATATTAAAACCTCAGAAACCTAACCCACCAAGTAAGCTTTCTCTCCAAGTAAATGGAAGTGTGTTTTCATCCAAGCAGAGAAAAACTAAAACTGAGTTTCAAAGCCTCTAACCCTGTGGGAGAGAGAAATGGAAGTGGGGTAAAAAGCTATGCCACAGTTTTACTAAATATTCGAATGGCTCGGTTTCACCAGGGATAAAATTTACATTTACAGATACTTAGTTTTGCCTTATTATCAAAAATAACTGCATCAATACCTGATTTAGCGTTGAAACTGGCTAATTTTTCCACAAAGCAATATTGTCTTTTGAAAGCCAGTTATTGAGAGATATTGGCATTTTTGGGAGATGCCAATCGGGTTAAATAAAGAAGTTAGCTAGAATAAAGTGCGATGTTTTTCATATTTTATTTAATTTATCAATCTGGAGTTATTGTTCCACAACTATCTTCTTCTATTTTCCTTTGAGAATTTCCTCTATGGAGATGCATCTACTCGGTTTTAGGTGACGTTGATGAAACAAGCAAGCAAACGCAGACGGGGTGTAATCCTTACCCTACAAGGCTGGGAGAAATTTCGGGATGCCAAAGCTCAAGCCGAATTTGATGAGAATGCTGGAGATAGCTTTTCATTAGAAGAACTAAGCGATCGCACCCGTTTAGCTCTACACACTATATCTAGAATTTTGGCACGCTTGGAACCTGTAGATAAAACTTCCTTGCAGTTTGCCTTCGCTGCCTTTGGGCTGGAGTTATCTCAAAGCGATTATACCCGGCCTACCTCGACCTTAGAGGAACTAGAAACTCGACAACAAAACCCAGAGTATGATTGGCAAGAAGCACCAGATGTATCTGTATTTTTTGGTCGCGGTGAAGAATTATTGCAGCTCCGACACTGGATATTAGAAGAACGATGTCGTCTAGTTGGACTGCTGGGAATTGGTGGTATTGGCAAAAGCACTTTAGTGGTGAAGTTGGGGCTGCAAATTCAAAGCGAATTTGAGGTAGTAGTGTGGCGCAGCCTGCAAAATGCACCACCAGTAGACGAGCAATTAACCAACATACTGCAATCTCTGCTGTTGGCGCTGCGAAAGGAGATGGTAATACCCGAAAGCTTTGATAGCAAACTAGCAAAGCTGATGGAATGTTTGCAATCAAACCGTTGTCTGCTGATTTTAGACAATGTAGAGACAATTCTCTCTGGTGGTCAAGCAGGGCAATGTCGTCCTGGCTATGAGGGATATGGTCAATTACTCAAGCGCGTTGGTGAAGTACCCCATATTAGTTGTGTTCTGTTCACTTCTAGAGAAAAACCCAGAGAAATTGTACCGTTAGAAGGAGACAGAACAGGAGTGCGATCGCTCCCATTAAAAGGATTAAATTCTATTGAGGGACAAGAGTTATTCCAGCAAAAAGGGCAATTCACGGGAACAGAACGAGAATGGCAAGAACTCATCGAGCATTACGGGGGTAATCCCTTAGCGCTCAAGATGGTAGCAGCCGGAACCCAAGAGCTTTTCGACGGTAGAATTGCCCCGGTTTTAGAGTATGTGGAACACGGGATACTAATTTTTGAGGACATTGGCGACTTGTTAGAACGGCAGTTCTACCATTTGTCAGTAGTACAAGAGGAAGTAATGTATTGGCTAGCAATTAATCGAGAGCCAGTATCCCTTACCGAGTTAGTTGCTGATATAGTGACATCATCTTCCCAGCGTCTCGTACCTTCAGCAATTAAATCTCTATTGCAACGGTCATTAATTGAAAAAAGCGGTGAGCATTTCTTCCTGCAACCAGTCGTGATGGAATATAGCACCCAGCGGTTGGTTAAACAACTTTGTCAAGAATTAGTAAGGGAAAAGTCTGTCCGTTTAGGTTTATTCCAAACCCATGCTTTAATCAAAGCAACAAGCAAAGACTACATCCGGGAGACACAAAAGCAATTAATTGTGGAACCCTTGCTTGAGGAATTATTGCTAGATATAGGCAGTCAACAAAAGCTGGTAATTTTGTTGCAGGATGTATTGGAACAGCAAAGACATCAAACTGCAATATTAGCAGGATATGCAGGGGGCAATATCCTCAACTTGTTAGCGCATTTACAAATAAATTTTCAGGGGTATGATTTCTCAAATTTGAGCATTAGGCAAGCTGACCTACAGGGTGTAAATTTAGCTGGAGTTAATTTCCAAAATACTGCTTTTGATCAATCTGTATTTGCTACAAGCTTCAAGAGTGTTTTGTCAATTGCCTTGAGTCCAGATGGAAAACAATTGGCTACGGGCGATCAGCATGGACAAATTCATTTATGGCAAATGGCAGATGGAAAAAACTTGTTGACATTCAAGGGGCATGAAGATTTTATTTGGACAGTCACCTTTAGTCCAGATGGGAAAACCCTGGCAAGTGGTGGTCATCATGGACTCGTCAAATTATGGGATACACAAACAGGAAAATGTCTAAAAACTTTAGATAAACATACAGGTATTGTTTGGTCTGTCAGCTTTAGTCCGGATGGTCAAACTCTAGCAAGTGGTAGTCAAGATACTTCAATTCGGTTGTGGGATGTCCATCTAGGTGAGTGCCTCAAAGTATTGCATGGTCATACTGGTTGGGTGTGTTCAGTCAGGTTTAATCCAGATGGTTCTATCCTAGCCAGTGGTAGTGATGATTGCGACATTCGCTTCTGGGATATCAGTAGAGGTATTTGTATAAAAACTTTGCAAGGTCATGTTGGCAAGGTATTGTCGGTTCGCTTCAGTCCAGATGGTAAAACCCTTGCCAGTGGCAGTAGTGACTACTCTGTTCGGTTATGGAATGTGAGTAAAGGTAATTGCATCAAAACATTTCAAGGCCATAAAAATGATGTATCGTCAGTTTGCTTTAGTTCAGATGGTCAAACTATAGCCACGGGTAGTTTTGACTCCAGTGTAAGGTTGTGGAATGTGCAGCAAGGTACGTGCGCTAAAATTTTACACGGACATACCAGTGAAGTGTTCTCGATCACTTTTAGTTTAGATTGTCAAACCCTAGTTAGTTGCGGTAATGATTCGAGTGTGCGTTTATGGAATGTAAGTAAAGGTGTGTGCGTGAGAACTTTACAGGGTCATGATAGTGGGGTGTATTCGGTCAGCTTTAACTCTGATGATTGTATGTTGGCGACAGGTAATTTAGATAGTTTGGTTCGGCTATGGGATGTTGCCTCTGGATACTCTACTAAAATTTTACAAGGTCACACAGAGCGGGTATCGTCAGTTAGCTTTAGTCCTGATGGTTCTTTACTAGCGAGTGGCAGTGAGGACGACAGCATTAAGCTGTGGGATGTTATTTCTGGTGATTGTATTACAACGATTAACGGTCATAGCGGTGGAGTAACATCAGTTACCTTTAGTCCTGATGGTCAAACCTTGGCTAGTGCTAGTAGAGACAAGACTTTGAAGCTGTGGGATATTCACGAGCATAAATGTGTAAAAACATTAGAAGGTCACGCAGGTGATATCTGGTCAGTTACCTTTAGTCCTGATGGCAATACTTTAGCTACAGGTAGTGCGGACTGCTCGGTTAAGTTGTGGGATGTGCGTGAAGGTAAATCTATTAAAACTTTGTCAGGTCAGACTGATGGAGTCTGGTCATTGAGTTTTAGTCCTGATGGTAAAATGCTCGCTACTGGTAGTACTGATAACTCAATTCGATTGTGGGATACCAGTAACTTTACTTGCCTAAAGGTGTTACAAGAACATACTACTACTGTATGGTCAGTCAGTTTTAGCCCTGATGGTTGCACCTTGGCATCCGCCAGTTCTGACCAAACAATTCGCTTATGGGATATCAATAACTTTACCTGTGTCAGAGTGTTGCATACTCATACCAGTGGAGTATGTTCTGTTTGCTTTAATTCTGTTGGTAATATCTTGGTTCATACTAGTCAAAATGGGGGAATTAAGCTGTGGGATGTGGGAACAGGTGAGTGCATTAAAACCTTGAAAGTTGATCGCCTTTATGAAGGGATGAACATCAAGGGGGTGACTGGGTTAACAGCAGCGCAGCGTTCAGCGCTTTTGACTTTGGGGGCTGTGGAAGGTATTTGGTAGGGTTTGTTGTGAGCGATGTCTGGCGACAATAAGCAGAGCTTCTACGCTTGTTTGAGACAATGGAAGAGAGCGATCGCTCTTGGTAAACTGTTAGATGCGATCGCTCATCAAATATAAATCCCATATCACCCTTTGAGGGTGGCTTTTTGGCTTGTGATACTGTCGTTGTTAGTCCATGTATGAATCATGTTTGAAAAAATTAGAGAGATGAAACAAAAGCTACTTCAAGCTGGTTTTACATAAGGTTCTTTGCCCTTGCAGTTTCTATCTCGGTCTTGCTTAGTTAAGCCTAAGTACTTGTTAAGCTTTTCATCGTAACAGGCTTGTTGCCAGTTCTTAGCATCTTGGAGATTAGCATCTTGGAGATTAGCACCTCGAAGGTCAGCATCTTGGAGATTAGCATCTTGGAGATTAGCACCTCGAAGGTCAGCATCTTGGAGATTAGTAGGTTTTTGTTCTAAGTCTTTTAACTTATCCGCATTCACACATTTCATACCTTTGTCGTCAAAAGGACGCAGGTCAAGATTTTTGCGTTTAGCTGGTTGGAGTTTAGCAAATTTAAGGTTAGCGTTTTGGAGTTTAGCATTTTTGAGGTTAGCTCCTTCAAGACCAGCATTAGACAAGTCTGCTTTATTCAAGTAAGCCCCTTCTAATTCTATTAGCGGTAACGATGCATCTTTGAGTTTAACATCATTAATATTTGCTCCACTTAAGTTTATCACCTTGATTGTTATTGGCTTACATTTAATTGCACCATCTTTATTCTTTACAATTTCACCATCTTTATTCTTGACGCCTTCAAATAAAATTTGACCTTGAATTAAATTAGACTCATGCACAAAACGTATAAGGTGTCCCTTGTATTCCCCATTTAATCTACGTAAAGCTGTTTGTGTTTGACCTATTGCCATAGTTCTTGCATCTTCTGCTGTATCCGATAAATCTTTGGCAGTTTTAATGCTCTGAAATACTTCCAATTGTTCTTTTGTTGATTTTGGTTTTGTCTTTAAAGTTTCTTTAATATCTTTTTGAACTTTTTCATTCCTTTGTTTTGCTTCTGTTTCATTTTCTGTTAAATCTTTCTCCAGACTGAGTGATGAAATACTATCTATATACTCTTTGAGTATAGTATGTTGGTTATCTGTTTGTTGTGTATCAAATTGAGATTTACTGATATACAAAGTTGCCCATCCAACAAGAAAAGGGACAAGAATTGCTCCTAGCAAAACTCCAACTAATTCTATAGGTCTAAACAATTCTAATTCTTTCAACTCTAATGAATTCAATTCTGAATCTGTTTTTTTAGAGTTGGTTTTATCACTTTGTGTTGGCTTTTGATTATCAGATTGTGTTATTAGTGGGATGTTTGCATCACTTTTTGCATTTGGAATCTGAGGTTGTGTAGTTTGTGGCTTGATTCCATTACTTGTTGTATTTCCATTATTCGCGCTCATGTCATTGTCTCCCTGATTTTTAGTCAACATGATTTTTAGAATTGAAGCAGGCGTAAGCTTTAGATAAAACTCATTATTTTTACTTGAAATAATCTATTTACAAAATAAAAATAATGAAATTATAAATACACCAACCCAGACTAAAGTCGCATAACCTAAAACTTTAGGCAGCAATCTTGTTGCTTCTATATGTCTTTGTAAAAGAGAAGATGAATATGCCAAAAAGAACTGACTATTTATACTTGCAATTTGCGATCGCTTAATTCTTGGTTTACGATTCGCAGTCTGGTAGATGACTCGCATATAGATTTATTGGGAAAGTGCGATGTAGCTTTTACATATCCCAGTTTGCTTGCTTTCCCTTACTGACACCAGGCAACTTTAGCAAGTTATTTTCAAGTTATTTTCAATTTAAGGCTTTTGTGAATAAACAAGAGCGATCGCCCACATCAACCCCATCACCAGAAGTGCGATCGCTTATCTGACGTAGTTAGTCGCCAGAAGTGCATAGACGCAAGACGCAAAGCTGCTTGTCGCCAAACATCGCCCGATATTGAAGATATTTATCTCTGGCGATCGCTTTTAAGTCTTTTGGCTAGAACGTTTTTGACAGCGTATATGCTACCATATTTACATGGCGATTAAAATTGTACTTGATACCAGCGTTTTTATTAGTGCGCTGATTAGCTCTCAAGGTTCCAGTAGAGAACTCATTCGACGCTGTTTAAAAGGAGAATATCAGCCTTTGATGGGAAATGCTTTATTTTTGGAGTATGAGTCAGTCATTCATCGCTCAGAAATTGTTGCCAAATGCCCTTTAACTACTGAAGAAACTTCTGCTTTACTTGCATCATTGATGAGCGTAAGTAAATGGGTTTATATCTATTATTTATGGCGACCTAATTTAAAAGACGAAGCTGATAATCATTTAATTGAATTAGCAGTTGCCGGAAACGCTCAAATCATTGCCACTCACAATGTCAAAGATTTCCAAAATGCTGAATTGTTATTTCCTAACTTATCAATATTAAAACCTGAAGAACTTATTAGGAGTTAAACAAAAATGGCAACTTTAACTATTCGTTTACCAGACGATAAGCATAATAGATTGAAAGAACTGGCTCAAGCCAAAGGCATCAGTGTCAATAAATTGATTGAAGAACTTTCTACCATAGCTCTAGCAGAATTCGATGCCCATATAAGATTTAAAGCAATGGCTGCAACTGGCAACCCAGAAGAAGGATTAAGAATACTGGCTAAACTTGATGCTCTGACAGAATAGAGCTTGTAGGGCGATTATGCAAACACTAACTGGAGGCGATCGCATCAGCCCCATCATCAAAAGTGCGTAGGCGCAGCCCGCCGTAGGCATCGCGGTTTGTCAATTTGGGAATTTAACTTTTCAATTCAATCCCACAGAAAACAATTTACCAACTTGCGCCAAATCTACATTTCCACCGCTAATGATGACACCAACTCTCGCCTCTGGTGCTGTCACCACACCTTCGAGTAAGGCTGCTGCTGCAAGCACTCCAGTGGGTTCAACGACAATTTTCAGACGTTCCCACAAGAAAAACATGGTGCGAAGAATCGCCTCTTCCGATACCGTCACCATGTCATCGACGTAATGCAGCACTAAGGGGAAAGTAATTTTACCAAGGCTAGGAGTCCGCGCGCCATCGGCGATGGTATTAGGATTTTTGACGGTTTGCAGGGTTTTGGTGTGAAAGGAGCGGGTAGCATCGTCGGCAAGGGCTGGTTCTACGCCGATGACTTTACAATTGGGTAAAAGTGACTTGGCTGCGATCGCACATCCTGAAAGTAATCCACCACCGCCACAACAAACTAATAGTAAGTCCAACTCACCAACTTCTTGGATTAGTTCTAAAGCGGTTGTTCCCTGTCCAGCGATGACATGGGGATGATCGTAAGGGGGAATGAGTGTCAAAGAGCGATCGCGTGCTAATTTTTGGGCTAATTCTTCTCGATTTGTTTCTTGGCGATTGTACAAAATTATCTCTGCACCATAACCACGAGTGGCAGTTTGTTTAACGGCAGGAGCATCATCAGGCATGACAATAGTGGTGGGAATATTTAGTAGTTGTCCAGCTAAAGCGATCGCTTGGGCATGATTTCCTGATGAATAGGTGATAACGCCTGTTTGTTTTTCTGCTACCGATAGTTGAGCTAGGGCGTTGTATGCGCCTCTAAATTTAAATGCCCCTGTGCGTTGAAAGTTTTCGCATTTAAAGAATACTTGGCTATTGGTGCGATCGTTAACGATTCTAGATGTTAGTACAGGCGTGCGGTGGGCAATCCCTAAAATTCGCTCTTGTGCTGCTTGCACGTCACTTATAGTAACGGAATTAGGTTGTGTCATTGATGATGATATGTAAGAATTCAGGAATAAGAATAGTTAAAAAATCAGCAGAATATTTGATAACAAATATACCAAGTATACTAGATTCTTTCTAAATTCTGATTCTTGGGTGTTGAATTATAACGACGAGATTAAATATTCTTGCTCTTGTTTATATAGATACAGATTTTTCTATTTGCGCCTAATATCCTGGATTGAAGCATACTCATTTCAGGTGGATAGCATCATTTTTTTTCACCATAAAAATAGCTACAGCAGACATTATATATTGCTGTAGCTAAATTTATAAACGTTAAATACGAATCCAGAAGTCAGAATAAATTAGCGGGGGATTTAAACCAATTTAAATTCTGAATTCTGGCTACTGACTTCTGAATTCTTTTTGTTAAATTAACTAACTCAAATTCGCCATTTTTTAACATGAATCAAACATACGGAAATCGGCAAAAAAGAACTGCTCTAATTACAGGAGCAGCTAGTGGTATAGGCTATCAATTAACCCAGATTTTTGCCCGTCATAATTATAATCTTGTGTTAGTAGATAAGAATGAAAAAAAACTTACTGAAATTATAGATGAATTTCCCCAGAAATTTGGCATTTCCGTCAAAATTTTTGTTAAGGATTTATCTATCCCCACATCCCCAGAAGAAATTTTTACAGAATTACAGCAAGCATCCATCAAGATTGATGTGCTAGTTAATAATGCTGGCTTTGGTACTTATGGAGCATTTAGTGAAACAGACCTCAGCACTGAACTAAAAATGCTACAGGTAAATATGGTCAGCCTGACTCATTTAACGAAGTTGTTCCTCAAAGATATGGTTGAGCAAAACTATGGAAAAATATTAAATGTGGCCTCAGCAGCTGCTTTTCAACCGGGGCCTTTAATGGCAGTTTATTTTGCTACTAAAGCCTATGTATTATCATTTTCAGAAGCGATCGCAAATGAATTAGAGGGCACAGGTGTCAGTGTGACTGTTCTTTGTCCAGGGCCAACAGCATCGCAATTTCAACAAAATGCTGCAATGGAAGATTCAAAGATTGCTAACGTTAACAGAATGATGGATACGGAAACCGTCGCTAGGATTGGTTATCGGGGCTTAATGAAAAACAAAACTGTTGTTATTCCTGGGATGAGAAATAAGATATTAACTGAAAGCGTCAGATTTACGCCTAGAAATTTAGTCACAAAGGTTGTTAGAAGTATGCATGAACTTCAAAAAAAGAGGTAGTTCGAGATTTTATACTCTTTTCAAGAAGACCCGAACAATGGATTTTCTAGACGACATAATTTCTTGTTCTGGTTTAAGCATTTGCCAAAAATCAGCTAAGATTTCGCTTTAGGAATTCCAACTAATAAATTACCCATCCTGCAAAAGTACAGTTAGAGACTTTTTCTTTGGAAGTCTCTAACTGTTTTACTGTTTTACTGACTTTTCACGGTGTATAAGAAACCTGTTTTCTACTACGGAAGAGATTTCGTGTTAGCCTCTATTACTTCTTCCAAGGGCCCCAGATAGCTAAAGTAATACCAGGGCTTTGAATGTTGACGAACAAAGTACGACCATCAGGTGAGAAACAGGCTCCAGCAAACTCACCTGTTTGGAGGGCATTACGTGCAAATTTGTAGATTTCACCACTGGGAGTAATACCGATTAAGAAATTGTCACCGTCTCCGTCCTCACAGAGAATCAGATCGCCAAAAGGTGCCACAACTAAGTTATCGGGCATATCGAGTTCATCTTTAGATTGAGACTCGACAAACAATTCAATTGTCTCTTCACCTGGAATGTAGCGCCATACCTGACCACCGCCTACAGGGCCACCATCTGTAGCAGTGAAGTAAAATTCTCCTTTGCCTTTCTTGTCCTTCTTATCCTTGTTGTCTTCATAATAAATGCCTTCCCCACGGCTAAACTGGGCTGCACCTAAGTTGCGACCTTGCACTCTGACATTATCTATAGTTGTTGGGTTGGGGTCAGGAATATTCACCCAATCTACAGACAACTTCTGTCCTACTACGAAACCGGTCTTGGTGTTGACTCCTGGTCTACCTATAATCCTCAGAGCTTGAAGAATGCCTCCTTCTTTTAACCGACCAGGAACTTTTGGGATAAAACGGTAGAAGAGGCTATCTCCTCTATCTTCAGTTTGATAGACATATCCAGTTTTGGGATCTACAGCTATAGCCTCATGATTAAACCGTCCCATCGCAACTAGAGGCACTGGGTCTACAGGAGAGGTGGCGCTAGCTGGAACCTCAAAGTTGTAACCGTGTAACTTTGTGACTCCATTAGTTGCACTTGGTATAGTTGTATCTTCTTCACAGCTAATCCATGAACCCCAAGGAGTTAAACCACCGGCACAGTTACGAATGGTTCCGCCGAGAGAGCTGAACTGTTTGATCAACTGGCGATCGCGTCCAACAACTAGAGTCGTAGTGCCACCTCTGCAAATGGGATCGTAGGGATTTGGTACTTGTACTCGTGTACCAGAATTGATGCTAAGTTCGTGATTGCGAACTAGAATGGTTGTGTTTTTGGGCCCAGGGAAGGCTGCCATACCATCATGATTACTAGGCTCTAGATTGCCATCGCTCATCAGGGTTCCTGTGCGAGAGATAACTTGATACTCAAATCCGCTTGGTAAATCTAACAAACGGTTGGGATCTGGTAAAAGTGGCCCATATCCTTTACCAAGTTTTTTACCAAAGGCTTTTCTGGCAAGAAGACCTTCCAAAGGAGACACCATCAAAGTGCCGACGGCAGTAGTACCTGCTACTGCAAAGAATTTACGTCTTGAGAGTGTCATGGGGATGATTTGGTTACTTAAGATAATGCTGAAGAAAAAATATTTGATTGTGATTAAGTTTGGGTAATGCTTTATTTAATTTAGGGTGAGTTAATAAAAAATAAATTTATATAAAAGCTTTCCAGAATTAGCTAAATTTATGCATATAAGTTTTATCTCAACAAAATTCAGGAGTCAGAATGGGCTAAACCTTAGCTATCCGCTAACAGAATGAATTTTGTACGAAAAAGCGAATGAACAACAAGGTTTAAAACCCCCACCCAATCATAGATTGGGTGGGGGTTTAATCAGTGGCGGGTCTGTAACAAGATCCCGCAGACGAGTCCGTGTACCCTTAAGCGATCGCACCAGAGCATCTCCAACTTTGCTCCTAAATTCAGAATTCAACGCCCACCAATACGATCGAATATAGGTGTAGACCAGCGATCGACTAGTTTGCCCAGAATTGACATTTCTTGAACCAAGCGGTCAAATTTCTCAGGGGTGAGAGATTGGGGGCCATCGGATAAAGCTTTTGCGGGATTGGGGTGAACTTCAATCATTAAGGCATCTGTACCAGCTGCGATCGCAGCCATTGCCATCGATGGCACATATTCAGACCTACCAGTACCATGACTGGGATCGATCATAATTGGTAAATGGGTCAGCGATCGCAACACCGGCAGCACTGATAAATCTAAAGTATTGCGGGCATATTTACCATCAAAGGTTCTAATTCCCCGCTCGCAAAGAATCACATTAGGATTTCCAGATGCCAAAATATATTCTGCCGCCATCAGCCACTCGTCAATTGTTGCAGACATACCCCGCTTCAGCAGCACTGGTTTATCTTGAGCGCCTACCTTTTTCAGCAACGAAAAGTTATGCATATTTCGCGCTCCGATTTGGATGATGTCAGCTACTCTCGCCACTGCGGATAAATCGGCAGCATCCATTAATTCTGTAACGATACCCAAACCAGTAGCTTCCCGCGCTGCTGCTAACAAATCTAAAGCGCTTTCACCATAACCTTGAAACGCATAGGGTGAAGTACGGGGTTTGTAGGCTCCGCCACGCAAAAACTGTGCCCCAGCTGCCTTCACGCGCTTTGCCGTTTCGACAATCATCGCTTCATTTTCAACAGAACAAGGCCCGGCTACCACTACAATCGGATGATGTTCGCCGAAATAGACACGACCATTAGGTGTAGGAACAATAACCTCGCTGGCTTCTCCATGTCGGAATTCTCGACTTACCCGCTTGAAAGGTTGTTGCACTCGTAATACTTGCTCAATCCAAGGGCTGAATTCCTGAACCTGTAATTTATCGATGCTAGTGGTATCACCAATTAGCCCTAGTACAACTTTATGAGTACCAACACTTTTTTCTACCGTGACTCCCCAAGTGTCACTCAGTTCTTGGCTAATGCGAGTAATTTCCTCAACAGGTGTACCGCTCTTAAGTATGATAATCATCTGTTTTTCCTTCCCTATAGTTAGTTTTTGGGTGTAATACAGTTAAAAGGGCGGTTAGAAACCGCGTCTACACAAGCAAAACCCACCTCCGTGGGTTTCAAACCCGCAATTTTTCTTAGTCCGCGGAGGCGGACTTTGCCTGTGTAGCCGCGAATTCCATTCGCCAGGGCTGTTTAGCAATTAGCGCAAAAATTCCGCAAGTTGTTCTAGTTTTGTCCAAGCTGCACCGCTTTGCAGAATTCCTTTGGCAAGAGCAATACCTTTAACACAACCTGCTAAAACATCAGTTTCCCCATGAATGGCTTCACCAACTTGCAGGGCTAAGGCTGTATTTAAAGCGACTACATCTTGTTGCGCTTGAGTGCCTCTACCTTGCAAAACTGCTTTCAAGATTTCGGCATTTTCTTCGACATCTCCACCGGATAACGCCGCAGTGGGTGCAAAACTCAAACCCAGTTCTTGAGGATTGAGCGTCAAAGAGTGGACTTTTTGATCTTGGAGTACAGCTAAATCAGTGACATCTGCCAAACCAGCTTCATCTAAACGTTCTCGTCCGTGGAGTGCGATCGCTTGCTGACATCCCAGGTGGGATAAAGCTTGAACAATTTCTTCCAGTAAAAGCGGGTCGTTCACACCAATAATTTGCCCTGTCGGTCGCATGGGATTTACTAGCGGGCCGAGCAAATTAAAAACAGTCCGCACCTTTAAAGTTTTTCGCAAAGTTGCGATCGCCTTAAGTGCAGGATGCCAGCCAGGAGCAAACAAAAAGGTGATTCCGATTTCACCCACTGCGGCTTGCACTTTTTCAGGAGTGGCATTGAGATTTATACCCAAAGCTTCCAGCACATCAGCAGAACCAGTTTTGCTGGATGCCGAACGATTGCCATGTTTGGCAACCTTTACCCCAGCAGCAGCGGCCACAAAGGCGACAGCAGTGGAAATATTAAAGGTTGAAGCACCATCTCCACCAGTTCCACAGGTGTCAATTAGAGGGACTGGGTACTGGGTACTGGGTACTGGGGATTGGGATTGTAAGACGGTGGCCATGCCGACTAATTCTTCGGCAGAGACGCCTTTGGCTTGAATTGCGGCTAAAATCGCTCCCGATAGAACATGGGGAATGGCATCTGTGAGCCAACCTTGCATCAAATCCGCAGCTTGGGGAACCGTCAACGATTGCCGATTTAGCAATTGTTGCAATAAAGCTGGCCAGTTGTAGAACTCAGAAGGGATGGAGATTTGATCGGGTGGAGTTTGCGTTACGGCGATCATTTCGTTAAGAGTCAAAGCTAGCTCGGTGGGTAAAAATTTTGATCAATAAATTCCTCTTTACTCTGTGTTCTCTGCGCCTCTGCGGTTTAAAAGAAATTAATTTTTAAACCACAGAGGCACAGAGAGCGCTGAGAAAAAACAAGAGATTTTACAAGTCTCTTGAATGGTCAATCAATTTGGGACTAATAACTAAGGACTTTTGAGACTGTTTGCACATCCTTGTCACCTCTGCCGGAACAATTTATGACGATGCGGGGGCTGCCTTTTAATTGAGGACAAAGGGTTTCGAGATATGCGATCGCATGAGCAGTTTCCAAAGCTGGGATAATTCCTTCTAGTTGCGAAAGCCTCTGGAAGGCATCTAATGCCTGTTTATCGGTGACACTGTAATATTCGGCGCGGCCAAGATCCTTTAAATAACTATGCTCAGGGCCAACGCCGGGATAATCTAATCCCGCACTAATTGAATGGGCTTCGATGACTTGACCATCATCATCTTGCAGTAGATAGCTCATTGCACCGTGCAATACACCTATTTTTCCTTTTGTCAAGGTAGCGGCGTGTTTTTCTGTATCTACACCTTCACCCGCCGCTTCTACTCCAATTAGGCGCACTGAAGGTTCATGGACAAATTCATTGAATAAGCCGATCGCGTTGGAACCTCCACCCACGCAAGCCAGTAGAATATCTGGTAATCCTCCCCATTTCTCCTGGGATTGAGCGCGAGTTTCTACACCAATTACCGCGTGGAAGTCACGGACAATCATTGGGTAGGGATGAGGCCCCGCAACGGAACCGAGGATGTAATGAGTTGTTTCCACATTCGTCACCCAATCTCGAATTGCTTCAGAAGTTGCATCCTTGAGAGTTCCCGTACCTGCCTCCACTGGACTAACTTCTGCCCCCATTAATTTCATCCGAAACACGTTCAGAGCTTGGCGTTCCATATCGTGGACGCCCATGTAAATCACACATTTCAAACCAAACCGCGCGCATACAGTTGCAGTCGCTACACCGTGTTGTCCTGCACCTGTCTCGGCAATCACCCGTTGCTTACCCATGCGTTTAGCGAGTAACACCTGAGCCAAAGCATTATTAATTTTGTGAGCGCCTGTATGATTTAAATCTTCGCGCTTTAAATAAATTTGTGGCCCAGTGCCATCTGGTCTAGCGTAGTTTGTTGTCAAGCGTTCGGCAAAATATAATGGGCTGGGTCGTCCTACATAGTCACGCAGTAAGTTTTGCAGTTCTGCTTGGAAACTCGGCTCGTTGCGATATTGATGAAATGCTGCTTCTAATTCACTTAATGCAGGCATTAAGGTTTCTGGGACGTATTTACCGCCAAATCTGCCAAACCTACCCAATGAATCTGGTTGTTGAGTTGCAGTCTTGATGTCTTGTAGACTTACCATTGGTTAAAATCCTTTTATGTTTAAGTATTTTTTACTCGCGTTCTAATTTTTTAGAACTTATGCCACAGCTAAAATCTTCTTTGCGTTTTCCTTTCACGGGTTTCGTAGATATAGCCCAGGTTTCTGTGATTCAAAACGTCTATAGGGCGCACTAAATCGTTAGAGTCAAAATTGGTAATAGGGATAATAAATCTCCTAACGCCGTAGCTTTGGGGGTAGACATACCGCCATCCCTCCCTTTTACGGTTCGTTATTCTTTATCGAACCACAGAGGCGCAGAGAACGCAGAGAGAAAAAAAGAGAGCTTTTTTATTTTGCGGAAACAATTTGTTGCAGGGATAGTTGAGTAATTGCTGTTTTAAGTTCTCGACAAAATTCTTCCACGGCTTGCAATCCTTCTGTTGGGCTACCTTCAGCTAAACGTTTTACAAAGGCGCTGCCAACAATCACTGCATCTGCACCCCATTCCATGACTTGATGTGCTTGCTCTGGTGCAGAGATGCCAAAACCAACGCCGATGGGTTTATCGGTGACGCTTCGCAACTCGGTAATTAAATGCTCTACGCGGTTTTGGATTTGAGTGCGGATACCTGTAACGCCTGTTACGCTAACGAGATAGATAAAACCTTGAGATTGACGAGCGATCGCAACAATTCTATCTTGAGAACTGGTAGGAGCTACGAGTAAAATTACCTCAATTCCAAAAGATGCAGCAGTTTGGATTAATTCTTCTGCTTCTTCTAAGGGTAAGTCTGGGACTACCAATCCCTGCACCCCAGCAGTGGCAATTTGCGCCAAAAATGTCTTAATACCCCGGTGCAAAATGGGATTGTAGTAAGTAAATAGAATTATCGGCGCTTTTAGGCTAGGAATCACTATGTGTAACATCTCTAGCACTTGCTCTAATTTCGTGCCTTTTTGCAAAGCGCGGGTTGCTGCTGCTTGAATTACAGGCCCATCTGCGAGAGGATCGGAGTAGGGAATGCCTAACTCGATAAAGTCAGCACCGTTACGATCTAAAATGCGTAAGGCTTCGGCAGTGGTTTCTAAGTTAGGATCGCCTGCTGTGATAAAAGGGATTAAAGCACACTGTTGGCGATCGCGTAAAGTTTGAAAGGAATCGGAGATAGAGGTCATGCTGAAAAATAGCTAATGATTGTTTAATAGTTTTGGAATAATTAACAATTAGCAATGCCCATGCTAAATTTTTTGTTAATGAGTCTTTGATACTCGTGAATGAGGCTTTTATCTCCGTGAACGAGTCTTTTAGCTCCGTTAATGAGTCTTTTATCTCCGTGAACGAGTCTTTTATCTCCGTTAATGAGGCTTTTATCTCCGTTAATGAGGCTTTTATCTCCGTGAACGAGTCTTTTATCTCCGTTAATGAGGCTTTTATCTCCGTTAATGAGTATTAGAGCTTAATTTTTTGAACGTAATATAGCGCTTCTCGCTTAGATGCAATACACTTTGACCTCTCTCCAAACCTCTCTCCTAAAAGGAGCTACGGTGTACACACATCTTTCTAGAAAACCAAAATCGTCGTAGATCCCCCTA
>NZ_CAWUDN010000083.1:0-35874 GCF_963920915.1 Nostoc sp. PCC 9305 | reverse complement strand
AGGGGGGATCTAAACGCTGTGAGGCAACTCTCAAAGACTTGTGTATACACCGTAGAACAGAAGAGGGGAGCAAAAAGCCTAATTTTTCGTTGCTCCTCCCTATCCTCTCTTCGAGACGCTTCGCGAACGCAGGGGAGAGGGAGGCTGGGTGGGTGAGGTCTGTCGAATTCACGTAGGAATGCATCAACTTGCATTAAGAATGCATCGGCTTGCATTATGAATGCATCTTGCGGAATATATTTGAAAGCACACCTTAGCTAGAGTCTCTGTGCCAGATAGCAGTGATAATATACGGCTCATTGCTGTTGGTGCTTGTAGGAGACAATTATGGAAATCAGTAGACGCAGCTTGTTAAAAACTGCTTCTGCTTCGGGATTAGTGGCAGCATTACAGTTTCGGAAGGATTTTTGCAACCGCTCCTCGCCCAAACAGAACTCAACTAGATGATATCCCTGCATTCAATCGAGAAATCTTGAATCTATTTGTGCAATTTGCACCAGCGGCATCTGCTTCACATTAATCGGCTTTGTTTGTAGCTTACTCAACTGTGCGATCGCGCTTGTTTTTAATTCAACGTTTCAAAATATAGCTTTATTCAAGGAGAACACTAATTATGTCCAATTTCAAAATACTCTCTACTGGTTTAGTAGCGATCGCCTTGTCCCTGGCGACTGGTTGCACACCAACTACGCCCCATGACGACAATATATCTGAGGTTCCACCTGCTCAATCTGTGCAAACGACAGAGAGTCCATCCCCAACAGCGTCACCAACTACACCAGGGCAAAATACCCCCAGTTCTTCAGACAAAGAGTTTATGACTGAAGCTGCTCAAGGTGGTTTAGCAGAAGTCCAACTAGGACAACTAGCATCACAACGTGGAGCTAGCAATGCGGCAAAACAGTATGGACAGCGAATGGTTCAAGATCATACCCTGGTAAACAATCAACTCAAACAGTTGGCGACTCAAAAAGGTGTAACGCTGCCAACTAGTCTCGACAGCAAAAATAAGCAAGTCCTGCAAAGCTTATCCAAACTTTCTGGTGCTAACTTCGATCGCCAGTATTTGAATCAGATGCTTCAAGATCATGAAAAAGATGTCTCTGCATTTCAAACTGAAGCTGAACAGGGACAAGATCCAGAAGTGAAAGCATTTGCCGGTCAAACTCTACCAATCCTCCAAGAACACCTACAACAGGTTCGTTCCCTTGTTAATCCCGGAAGTTCAACGAGCACCCCAACTACCACTCCGTAAGGCAATACATATTTCTATATTTTTCAAATCAACCCCTTGCACCCGTGACATAAGCTGCTGTTAAGGGATGTTGGGGGTACTCAAAAATTTGCTGCACTGAACCTGACTCAATCAATTGCCCAACACCTGACTGCACCCAAAACAGAGCAACTCGATCCGCGATGCGCCTAGCTTGCGCTAGGTTATGCGTCACAATCAGCAAGGTATAACGCTGACGCAAACTAGTAATTAAGTCTTCAACTATTCCACTGGCAATTGGGTCGAGGGCGCTACAAGGTTCATCTAATAACAGGATTTCTGGTTGCAAAGCCAAAGCTCTAGCTATGCACAACCTCTGCTGTTGTCCGCCAGAAAGTGCTAAGGCAGAGGTTTGCAGTCGGTCTTTGACTTCATCCCAAAGTCCAACATCTTTTAGGCTTGTCTCGACGATCGCATCGATTTGTTCTTTATGGATACCATGTTCTCGCAAAGGTAATTCCAGATTCTTCCAAATTGATAAAGGAAAAGGATTAGGTTTTTGGAAAATCATCCCGACTTGCCGCCGCAGCGCGTTGGCATTAGTTTTGGCATTTAGCACTTCTAAACTACCGATGCGAATCCGCCCTTTAACTCGACACTGGGGAATCATGTCTGTCAAGCGATTTAAGCAACTCAAAAAACTAGTTTTTCCACAACCAGAAGGCCCCACCAATGCCAAAATTTCCCCCAGATTCACACTCAAATTGACATTAGCAAACGCGGTTTTTTGACCGTATTGCAGAGTTAAGTTCTCCGTTTCAATCAACGGTGCAACAATTCCAGTAGCGATATTTGCTGATTTCATCCAGAAAAAATTCTCCTGTGCAACCAATTATCTGCAATCCATGCTGCTGTACCATTAATCACCAGCAGTGATACCAGCAAGACTAATGCTGAGGCGTAAGCATTGGCATCTCCGCCAGAGACGTTCATTGATAAATCAAAAATATGAATCGAGAGGGCACGCCCGGAATCTAGCAGTGATTCTGGCATTCTATCTACGTAACCACTAGTAAAAATTAAAGCCGCCGTCTCTGCGATCGCTCGACCAATACCCAGCACCAATCCTACAACCAAACCAGGGACAGCAGCAGGTAACAACAGTTGAAATAGCGTTGTCGTGCGGGAAAAACCAAGGGCTGCGGCTCCTAATCTATACTCATTGGGAACAGCGCGAAATCCTTCTTCTGTAGAGCGAATTAAAATTGGTAGCACCATACACCCCAAAGTCAATCCTCCCGACAAAATAGAAAATCCCAGCCCCAAAACTTGGCAAAAGAAGACGTTGCCAAACAACCCAAAAACTATAGAAGGAACTCCTGCCAGTACATCTAAACTACGCCGCACCAACCCACCAAACCAACTATCCACGGGGGTGAATTCTGCCAATAAAACGGCTGTACCAACACCAATGGGGATAGAAACCGTCATACACACTGCCATAATCAGAAAAGTGGAAACAAGAATGCTAGAAATTCCTCCTTCTCTACCAGCATTTTCTGGTTCAGTTGTTAGGAATTCCCACGTCAAGTGTCCTATCCCATGCCAAAGGATATCGCTGAGTATCCAAAGAAAGATACCAGTAACTAGAGCAGCAGTTGTCCAAACAATGATTGTTGGCAACCAATCTTTAGGACTTACAACAGGTTCACCCATATATTTTTCCTTGACTGATGACTTCCGCAACCGCAACTAACAGCACAATCATTCCCATCAAGACTAAACCGCTAACAAACAACGCCGAACGGTGATCTCCTGTGGCATAAGCCATTTCCAGAGCAATATTAGCCGTCAACGTGCGGATAGGGTCAAATATACTTTTTGGCATTTGTACGACATTGCCACACACCATCAAAATAGCCATTGTTTCGCCAATTGCTCGACCTGTTTCTAAAATTAAGCCTGTGAATAATCCAGATTTGGCAGCAGGAAGCACGACTCTAGAGATAGTTGCCCAACGGGATAATCCTAAAGCTGCTGCTCCCCGAAGGTAAGAAATTGGGACTTTCGCTAAACTAGCATCGGCTACAAGCGCTATTGTGGGCAAAATCATCACCGTGAGAATGGCAATACCCGCTAATAGACTTGGCCCCGGTGGATGTATCCTACCAATCATCGGAACCAGCACCACCAATCCCCAAAAACCGTAGACTACAGAAGGAATCCCTGCTAATAGTTCAATTAAGCGACGGTATAATCGAGCCATTGCAGGTGGGGCGTAGAATTGACAAAAAACCGCAGATAGAATTCCGATTGGTGTAGCAATTACTACTGAGCCAACCATTGCCAAAAATGTACCCAATAACATCGGGAAGAGATTATATAATCCGGCGGTTGGGTTCCAGGAAGAGTCTGTAAAAAAACGTGTTATTCCGACATGATTGAGGACTGGTAAAGACTCTAGAATCAGAAAGCCGATAATTAAAAGTGCGATCGCTCCTGCTATTACCCCTAAAAAACGCAGTATCCAAATTAACCAAAAGTCATTTAGAGACGACGACAAAGTTTTGCTTTTGAACAATGTCATTTACCTGTTGTGATTGCGCGAAATCAAGAAATGCTTTTGTCAAGCCTTGAGGTTGGGTTTTGGTTACTAAATTAAGTGGACGAGAAATCGGAAAAGTCCCATTCTGGACGTTGGCTGTTGTTGCAGCTATCCCATTTACAGGTAGCAGCTTAATAGCTACTCCATTGGCTGCACTATTTTCTGCCGATCCGATTGACACATAACCAATTGCATTCGGGTTTCCTGCTACTGTCTTAATTCCCTGCTGATTGTCACCAATTACTACTTGGGCTTTGATGTCTGTATTTTTCAGTTTGAAATAATGGGTAAATAATTCTAAAGTGGAACGTCCTTCGGCTTTGTTAACAACTGTAATTGCTCCATCTGTACCTCCCACTTGTTTCCAGTTCGTTACCTTGCCTGTGTAAATATCTACAACTTGCTTGTCGTTGAGCAATTTTACTGGATTGTCTTTGTGGAGAATTACCGTCACTCCATCACGAGCGATAGAAAATGTTTTTAAATCGTTTTCTTCTGGCTTCAATGCACGGGAAACCATACCAACATTAGCGACACCTTGACGAGCATCAGAAACCCCACGCGAAGATCCTCCTGATTGCACATCAACTCGCGCACCTGGATGCTGAGATTCAAAACGCTTGCCAATTTCAGCCGCCAACGGTGCAATTGTACTGGAGCCTGTAAGTACTAGTTTTCCCTGAAGCGGATTTGTATTATTTGCATCTCGATTTACTGAAGCACAGCCTTGTAACCAAATGCAGGTTGCCAACCCAATCGCCAGAGGTAAAATTTGAGAATTTTTCATTATTACTTTTCAACCCGAAATTGGGTTTTTAGTTAAAACAGAGGACACAACAGCCAAGATTCAAAGCTTTGCCAGTAGTTACTTCCACCTCTGGAGCTAGGCGGTAGAGAATTGCTTTCCCATGACGCGATCGCACAACCAACTGGGAGCGACGCAGAACTTGTAAATGATGGGAGAGCAGGCTTTGTTCCAAGCCCAAAATTGCGTTCATCTCTCCCACGTGTTTGGGACTGTCGATCAGAAGTTCTAATACTGCTAGACGAGTTTCATCTGCCAGTACCTTCAGCTTGTCTACGCAGTCAACCTGCTTTTTGCTGCTGTTTTTCATTGCCTTTAAAGGAATAGGTTTTTCTTGTTTCCGAAGTTACTTGGCAGCGAATGCTCTCGTGTTCAGCGAAAATTAACAACTGCTGCGATCGCAAATAAATAGCAATTCATATGAAATTCGATTCATATTTTAAGGTAGAAAGTGCCACCCTCTACAATTAAAATTATTTTTTTTAACCAAAGCTTGATGTTTACCCGATCTCGTGAGATTTACTGAGTTTTTATTGGTATAAACTAGAATCACTCGTAAGGGTTTCACCTTTTCTTGATGACATTCTGCTTAGAGGCACGCAAGAGAGAAAAGCAATCGCTCAGTTGCTGGAAAATTATTGTTTCTCCTAAACACTTATAGCAACCGCCATCGCTCTTAGCGTCTCCCCTTCTCCCTTTGGGAGAGGCTAGCGCCAAGGGAGAAGACTGCGACTCTCTCACTGATGCAACGTCTACGCTTTGTATTGGTTTAATTCTTGCGTTCTACAGCCCTTCTCCTAAAGAAAACGCTACGCGTAGCTTGCTTCCCCGTAGGGGTACGGGCATCCTACGGCAGGTGTTGGTGAAGCCATCGCTTTTGTGTTTAATAAAAGCAAGTTTGCTAAGTTCCTATATTGAATTCGGGCAGTCGTTTATTGAATTCGGACAGTTGGTGATTTAATTCGGGCAACTACCAAGAATTTACATAAAGGCATTCAATATATTTGTAATAAATCAATTTATACTGAATAATGCATTGCTTATCAGCTCAACAACTTGACTAAAATACTTTTTATCTCGGTGTTCACAATCCCCGACTTTTTAAAAAAGTCGGGGATCTAAGGTTCCTTGTTGAATGGCACTAAGAAAAGTTTTTTGTTGGGGTGAGGCAGGAGACAGAGGTTTGAAATCATTGTATAGTAAAGCTTTCAGTTGTAGGTTGGGTTTCACTGCGTTCAACCCAACCTACAGTTAAGATTTCCGTACTGATAATTAAAGTATATACAATTGCTATGACGTACAGATACTAACAGAAATAGGAAATGTTTGACACGTTTACAGCCTAACTTCAAAAATCTAATAAAGTATCAGGTTTAAATAATCGTGAAGTTGGGAAAAATTTTGTCAGTATTCTTTACGAAGTATTTATGAAGTCTATTATATGATTTCTGGTATTATTTTGAGTGTTCCAGTAGCGATCGCTGTGTAACAAACTGGTTAGAGCGGACTGACATTGTAATCTCTGCGCACTAACTTTGGGCGCAGCGAAAGTCTTCATCGTTTGTCGTTTTGTGTCTAACTACTCAGTATACCGGAGGCTCGGCAAACACTGCTAATGCTTTCTTTTTTAGCTTCTGTTCATGCCAGTAACTAGTACCGTTTTGCTGCTTAGTCGTCGATGAAGACATCGGAAAGTTACATGTCGGAGTTCAGCATTGGTTGCCCAGAGACATTTGTGATAGCGATTCTTTTTTATTTACAAAAAATGGCCGGAGTATTGATTTAAAGTATGAGAGATGTAACGCGATTTATTGATAATTCACACTACGCTACAAAGAGACGCGGTAAAAGTATTCTGCGTTTTAAACCAACAAAGACTGGCTTTCGCTTTATCAAAAAAGGTTCGCCTTTTAGATTGCTATCACTTCTTGACAGTTCACTACGTTCAGTTGCGATAGGGATTATCGGTGTTTATCAACGCCATCTCTCACCAAGGAAAGGCTATTCCTGCGCGCATCGAATTGTATATGGCGGTGACTCTTGTTCGGAGTATGTAAAGAATGCTCTTGCAGATAAGAGTCTGTTTGAGTCTACACTTCTTGCTAGGCAAAGATTTAGAGAATGTAACATTGCATACATATCTTCTAAAACCCGAGTTGTTGGGTTTAAAGTCCCAGTTATTGGACCGACATTTGACTGCGATCCACAAATGGTTGGTGCATGCTGCGCTCTTCTTGGTATTTTTAAAATCTGTAGTGAAAGAAGATCCTAACCTGAAGAGGCTGCGAAATGGGACAATTTAGAACATAAAAATCAGTGAGTGTGACGATGAAATTGATGTTTCAGCCATTTTTATGAGTGCTAAAAAATTTAACTATGTTAAGTGGGGTTTTATTGCAACTTTGGTTGGCTCTATTGGTACAGTCCTTACTGTACCAGACATTAGATGTAGGATAGGGCTACCATCAGATAATTGCGTCCTACCACAGCAAGACGTTGAACTTATTACAAAAACAGAAACAGGAGAAGCCCTAGAGGGTGTTAAAGTTGAGGTTATTGCGAAAAAAGGACCGCCTGAGCCTGAATTCACTGATATCAATGGTTACGCTAAAATTAAGATCCTTGGTCAAGAAGATGTTCTTGTTACCTTAAGCAAGTTAGGTTATCCAACTCAGAGCTTTAAAATTAACTTGTCGATAGATCGAAATCAAGTTAGGATTATTCGGCTTACTAAATCAGGTCAAGCTAAAGTTAGCTCTATTCCAAAGCAACCTATAGAAACAGAAAAGCCTTTGACATCAACGCCGACACCAAAACTAAAGGAATCTAGCATGATTTCAGGGCAGTGGGTTGGTACGTATACCTGCTCACTAGGGATTACTGGTGTGACTGTCGCTATAGATCAAACTGGAGATCAAGTTATTGCTGACTTCTCTCTCTATCCTATTCCAGAAAACCCGAACGTTCCGCGTGGGATGTCACGATATGTGGGAGGTTTCAACTCTACCTCTCGGGTTATGATTTTCCCAGAAGGAACATGGATAAATAGACCTGGTTCTTCCTGGAAAGCCTTCGGGTTTCACGGCGAATTCAATGAAAACTTAGAAAAGTTTTCCGGGACAATGGATCACTATAGTTGCAAGACTATTAATCTAAGCAGAAAGGACAGCTAAGACATATCTATTGGGCTTAGTTCCAAGACGGATGATACTTTCGACGGGATCAATGTAGTATAAATAACTAAGTAGCAGCACGGCAATTATAGATTCGATTGGGATTGTTTCCGTAGTCATGCAGGACAATAACGCCTATGCACTTGCTCGTTGAAAGGTTATCTGCGGGAGTGTCAGCAACGCCATTTTTTCTAAATAAAATGTGCATCTTTCGGATTGAATGCCAGCTTAACGTTTAAAATAAATTCAATCTGTAGATAGATATTTTAACTGAACACAATAGACTTCTTATGAAAATAAAGAGTCTCAAATTAAGACTTTTGCAATAAGTTTAAAGTACTTTGCCAAAACTGTAAGTTAGGGAAAATCAGTATTCTGTGCCAACTCTTATGATAGATAAATGACTAAAGTTGGCAACTATCCTGTGGGGCATGATTTCAGTGGTGTTTTCGCTTATCTTGGATAGCAGAACACCGCGATGCCCGTGGCGGTAAACAACACACCTCAATCTAACGTATATACTGTAATCCTTAAAAGGCAGCAAATCTAAGGAGTGTTTGACACTAGCAGCGATGCACAATGGCACAGCGATCGCATTGTTTGCATTGAGACTGCCTACTCAACTTCATAAACTGCTAGAAACAGAAAAATCAGCAATCAAATGAACGAATTACAAGCAATTTTAGAAGGCTTCCAGTCAAGTCAAAAAAATGGTGAAATTACTTTTCTTGCTACTGTAGTCAAAACTCAAGGTTCAACCTATCGCCGACCGGGTGCTAAAATGTTGATGACAGATACAGGTCGGACGATCGGCACAATCAGCGCTGGTTGCTTGGAAAACGACGTATTTGAGCATACTCAACAACGAATGTCGGACGGCGAACCAATTGTTGTTACTTACGATAACACCGCCTCGGAAGATATTCTTTGGGGCTTTGGTTTGGGGTGCAATGGGACAGTGCAAGTTCTCATCGAACGTCTTGAAAAAGAAAGTTCAGCGAATGCGATCGCTTTTATGCAGGAGTGCTTCGATCGAAAACATTCGGGTATTATTGCTACAGTCTTTGCCTTTGAAGGCGAGGTAGATGTAAAACTTGGGTCGCGCTTACTGCTGTATCCTGATGGTAAAACGATCGCTGACATTAAAGATCCAAATTTAATTCAATCTCTGCAAGTAGATACTCAAGCAGCTTTTACTAATCAAAAGTCTAGTGTAAAAAACTATCAGTTACCTTTAGGCAGTGTAGAAGTTTTTATTGAAGTTATCCAACCACCCACGCCTTTAGTAATATTTGGTGCAGGTTATGACGCTATACCAGTAGCACAGTTTGCTCAAGCATTAGGTTGGGACGTTACTGTAGTCGATTGTCGAGCTAATGAGGCAACTGAAGCGCGATTTCCGATAGCTTGTGACGTGATTCTGACTCGGCGAGAAATTGTACAAAAACAGGTGTTTATAGATGTCAACACAGTTGCTGTAGTGATGACGCATAATTACCTTGATGACCTGGAAATTTTGAAAATATTGCTGCCATCTCCTGCACGCTACATAGGGGTTTTAGGCCCAAAAGCGCGTACTGAAAGATTGCTTGAAGATTTAGGTTCGCAAGGAATAGTTTATACTACCGAACAATTAACCAGATTGCATGGCCCGATTGGGATTGATATCGGAGCAGATACACCAGAAGAAATAGCGATCGCTATTATTGCAGAAATTCAAGCAGTGCTAACAAACCGCAATGGTAATTTTTTAAGAAATCGCAATCAACCGATTCACCAATGTTATGAAAGCAACTCAGACTTGCTACTTACCCCATAGTTTTTATGACTGCTAATGAGAAATCAACCATAGCCATTATGATTCTTGCTGCTGGTGCATCTACACGGATGGGTACACCGAAACAACTATTGCTTTACCAAGGGCGTAGTTTTTTACAATATATTACAGAAATTGCGATCGCTTCAGTTTGTCAACCTGTGGTAGTAGTACTTGGAGCCAATGCAGAACAGATTCATCCCCAAATTAAACAACTTCCCATTAAAGTAGTTAAAAACTCGGATTGGGCTTCTGGAATGAGTACTTCAATCAAGAGTGGTCTTGAATTGTTAAATAATCTTCCGCAAAAAATAGAAGCAGTAGTTATTACACTTTGCGACCAGCCATTTGTTTCTCCCCAAATTATCAATCAACTTGTTGATACATATTATTCGACAAAAAAACCAATTATTGCTTGTGAATATGGAGACACATTAGGTGTACCTGCTCTATTTAGTCAGACATTTTTTTCAGAACTTGCCACTTTAAAAGAAACTTCAGGAGCAAAAAGAGTTATTAATCATAACCTCAATGAAGTTTTTTCTATTCCGTTTCCACTAGGGGGTATAGATATTGACACACCAAAAGATTACGAACAATTGCTATCAATTAGTGAAGGAATTTTTGAAGTATCTTGAACAACATATAGAAAAATAAAAAAGTTAGGTTAGTATTTTAAGGCTAGAATTTATTTCCTAGCCTTTTGTATTTAAGGCATTTTAGCAATGAGGATATAGGACTCCTATTTGATTTTTGAACAAGACTCAGTACGGATCTATACCTTCTTTCCTGTTCCCTATTCCCTATTCCCTGTTCCCTGCCCACGCAAGTAAATTCAGGAATCAAACCGGATTCCTATATTAGTAAACAATTTTATTTAAGAGCGGCTAAAGTCCGATGTCCAATTATTCCATCTGCTCTTAATCCCTTAGACTTCTGAAATTTGATCGCAGCGGCACGAGTCTTGTTATCAAACACGCCATTTACACTTCCTGTATAGAATCCTTGTTTCTTTAAAGAATTTTGAACAGTTTTCACTGTCTCTCCTTTGCTGCCTACTGTCAGTACATTACCAGTACTACGCTTTGCCACATGATTCGACTTGTGCTTGGCACTAACCTTGGTTACAGCACTAGGTTTTTTCATAGTGTTGCCTTGCTGAGTACTTTGGGCAATGTGGGTAGCAGTAGCCGAATTTTGGCTTTTATTATTAGTTAAAGAGTAAGCAGGTATAGCAGTAGCTAGAGTCAAAGCAGGGAGCAAAGCAAGTACTTTCCAATTCATTTTCTTCTTCCTTACAACTGTATGAGATTTTGCAATTTTTATTTGAAGAGTCATCTCCATAAGGTACTGTGCCTTAAGAGATTCTCCTCTGTAGATTCTGGTTGTGGGTTTAGTCTGAGACTATTTCCGAAGCCAGAGCTATAGCATCACACGTCGTATTGACAAAGCTATTGCGAAATTGTGACAAAACCATGACTAAATGTATTAAAATTTATTTCGCACGAAATTGCACTAGTAATAAAGAGTTTCTAGTAAGGACTTTAGTCCTTATTTTCTAAGCACTAAAGTCCTTACCCAACGGGTAACGCTCGTATCTCGCTAACGCTGCGCTATCGTTAGTCGCTTATCGGAGAAACCCCCTTCTCTATGAGACACTATGCGAACACGAAGCGTCTCGTAAAAAAGGCCGCGCTACCTTACTACCAACTTGTTTTTCCATCAATTTAAACTTGACAGATTACTAATCCCTAGTCTCTTTTATCCTCCGAACCCAACATTTTCAATAATTTTCTGGCAGCTAAAATGCCCATAATTCCTGCGCCAACCACTTCCACTGCTTGAACAACTTTTTTGCCCACATCATGAGGGTCAAGATGGTGATGGAAAACCTCTTCATCCACCCATTCAGTTGTTGCTTTAAAGTCATGAATTGGTGTTGGCAATAGCGTTAAATAAGTGCCTTGACGAATTAAATGCCCGGATTCTCCTGCAACTTCAAAAATATTGAATAAGTTAGCAGCAGCATCATTTAACCCTAATTTTAAGAGAGTTCCGCGTATATTTACCTTTACTGGTTTGAGGTCTTCGCCTAAAGCTAATGCTTTCAAATTTTGGGCAATATTGGCTCCTTGCTGATAAGCAACTTGGGCTGTTGGCGGTAGTGAATTATCTTGAACTGCTACACAATCCCCGCCTGCAAATACTTCTGGAAAGTCGAGTAGTTGCATTGTCGGAGTCACTAAGAGGCGGTTATGGCGATCGCGATGTTCTTGAGAAATTGGTAAATCTTTAATTAGTGGGTGAATAGAAGTGCCAGCTGTCCAGATTGCAGTAGATGTTGGCAATGTCTCAATTTGCTCATTGCGCTTATATTCAATGGCGTTGGCATGAATAGTAGTGGCTTCTGCTCCCGTAAGTATTTCAACTGGGATGGTGCGTTTTTGTAATTCTTTCTCAGCAATTGGGCGCAAAGGATTGTTAATATCACCATTGAGAATTTCTTTACCGTGATTGAGCAATACAACACGGATTTCACTAGAATTTCCTCCCATAGCGCTATACCAATGTGGGAGTAAATCAGCTAAGGTAGCTGCCATTTCTACACCACTTGCACCACCACCAACTATAACTACTGTTAACAGTTGACGACGTTGTTCTGGATCTTCAGTTTTGATTGCTTTTTGCAAACAATCGCCTAAATGCCGATCGAGAGCGATCGCATCTGCTTCTGTCCAAAAAGGAAAAGCGTATTCTTTAGCACCTTCAAGATGATGATAACCAGTAACACTACCCAAAGCTAAGACTAAGTTACTGTAGTTGTATGAGTTTCCCGAAGCTAATTTGACTTGTTGTTGATGCAAGTCTATCGATTCAACTGTATCTTGAACAAAGATGACACCACTACCTTTAAGCAATTCTGCAAAACGCGGTACTACTTGAAAAGCATCCATCTCGCCACTGAAATATTCGTAGAGTAATGGCTTAAAGCAAAAGCTTTCATTTCGATCGATCAAAATTATAGAGCGAGGATAATGTTCGTGAGCTAGATGTAAGGCTGTAAATAAGCCAGTGAAGCCACCACCAAGAATCACAGTTTGATAAACTGGGCTATTCATAAAATATTCTCCAAAGTCTCAGGAATTTTCTAGGATGTTACGCATTTAAATCCAGATTTTTTGGTCTCACACAAAGGCGCAGAAGTGAAAAGAAAAAGCCTAAAATTAAGACTTTTACGAAAATACTAATGACAAATGACTAATTAGTTATATGAATAAAAATAAGGCAATTAAAAAGACGCTGAGAAATAAAGCGAAACCAATAGCGTATTCGACTCTGCGACTAAAAAATCCTACAGCAGCAATGAGAGCGATCGCTAGCCCAATAATGCCAATATATTGCTCTTTTTGTAAACCTTGTGCAATTAGCGGATCTTTACCTGGTGCGGGAGTTTCTTGAACTGCTTTTGGTGCGAGTTCTGAAGCTGGTAATTCTTGAATGAATAAATTCATAAAGTTACTCCTGAAAATACTTGGTTAACTGAAAATCTTTATGCCCGCCAAAGGTAGATAAGCGAGAAAAGGAAGACCCAAACTACATCAACAAAGTGCCAAAATAGAGTAGTCGCACTAGTACCGAAGTGAGTTTTATTATAATTGCCTGGAATGAATGAGCGAATCAGCATAATTATCTGAAGCACAACACCAGCCAGAACGTGTAAACCGTGGAAACCTGTTAGCAAATAGAATGTGGAACCAACTAATCCCGTAGTGAGCTTAAAATCGAGATTTTTCCACTCAATTAATAGACCAATTAAAAAGTAGGTTCCCATTGCGATCGTTATCAACCATAGCCCGCGAAATTTACCCAATTGATTTCGTTTGAGGGCATTTTCTGCTGGTTGAATTACAAAGCTACTAGAAAGTAAAACTACCGTATTAATAATCACGAGCTTAGATAATTCTGGCCCAGAAATACCAGGTGGTAGCCAGTTATTAGTATTTAGTCGCAGAGCAACATAAGTAAAGATAAAACTCAAAAAAATGATACTTTCCGACAATAGGAATACAGTAAACCCGAACATTCCTTTGCCATGATGATCTTCATGACTTCCGCCACCAGTTGGTAGAAAGCGCTGTAACCAATTCGGTAAGCGTCGCCGCCACCGATCGAAACGGATCGGACTTTCATCTCTATGAATGCTGCGATGTTGCATGATTCGTAATTCGTAATTCGTAATTCGTAATTCGTAATTAATAAATTCAGGTTCCATCTGATTTTTCGGACATAGCGAATTATCTTTAAAAAACCTCCGCGTCCCTTTGCGTTAAAAAAAAGCTAAAATTTAGCCCAGCTTTATAAACAAACGAAATTACTCATCATTATCAGAATTTTCCACGAATGAATATTTTGGATCGCCATAGTCGTAAGGTGGTCTGTTGACAACAGGAATCTCTTCAAAGTTATCTCGCGGAGGTGGTGAAGAAGTTGTCCATTCCAATCCTGTAGCGTGCCAGGGATTATCAACTGCCTTCGCTCCATATAACCAAGAACCGACAATGTTAGCAATAAAGGGCAGCGTAGATGCTCCCAGTAAGAACGATCCCAGGCTAGCGATAACATTCCATCCTTGATACTGGGGATCGTAGGAAGATATTCGGCGTAGCATTCCTTGCAAACCTAACGGATGCATGGAGAAAAAGGTGATATTGGCAGGAATAAAGGTCAACCAGAAATGCAGCTTACCCCAACCCTCGGCGTACATCCTGCCAGTTATTTTGGGAAACCAGAAGTAAATTCCGGCAAAGATTGCCATTGTAATAGTATTAAAAACGATGTAGTGGAAGTGACCCACGACAAAGTAAGTATTATTGACGTGGATATCAAATGGCGTAGCGGCAAGCATTACACCAGTGACACCACCAAAAATAAACATCGCTGCACCTCCCATCGCAAATAGCATTGGTGTCTCTAGGTGCAACTTGCTTCTCCAGATTGTGGCAGTCCAAGCGAATGCCTTAACACCCGTGGGTATGGCAACTAACATCGAGGTGGCCATGAAGGTCATCCGCATCCAGCCAGGGGTTGCACTGGTGAACATGTGATGCACCCAAACGAAGATGCTGACTACAGCAATACCTAAAGAAGCAAGAGCAACTGACCGATAGCCAAATAAGGGATTGCGAGAAAAGGCTGGCAGAACTTCCGCAATAATACCGAAGGCTGGTAGCGCCATGATATACACTGCGGGGTGAGAGTAGAACCAAAATAAATGTTGGTAAATGATCGGATCGCCACTTCCTTCCGGTTTAAAAAATTGTGTACCGAAGGAGAGGTCAAGCAACAGCAGTATCAATGCACCTGTCAAGGAAGGTAAGTTAATCAGCTGCAACAACTGGGCGCTAAAAACTGACCACACAAAGACCGGCATTCTGAAAAATGTCATCCCTGGCGATCGCATCCAAAAGATAGTAGTAACAAAGTTGACAGCCCCCATAATTGAAGAGATGCCGATTAATACTAGGCTAACTATCCAAATAAATTGACCGTTAATCAACTGATTGGCTGGAACTTGCAGACTAACTGGTGGATAAGACCACCAACCAGCTTGTGCAGTCCCGCTTGGTAGTAAGAAACTAGATAGTAGTAGAAGACCGGCTGGTGGCAAAATCCAAAAAGAGATGGCGTTGAGCAGGGGAAAAGCCATATCCCGCGCTCCAATCATCAGCGGTACTAGGTAGTTAGAAAGACCTGCATTGAAGGGAATAATCCACAGGAAAATCATGATTGTCCCGTGCATGGTGAATAAACCATTGTAGAGGGGGCGGTCAACTAAATTTGCTTCCGGGGTGAGCAATTCAGCCCGGATAATCATCGCCAATAGCCCGCCGAGAAGAAAGAAAATGAAGGTCATCACCATGTACTGAACACCGATTACCTTATGGTCAGTACTGAAGCTGAAATATTCCCGCCAGTTATTCTCAGGTTCTCTATTGTTGGCTATAGCTTCACTCAAATCATGTGTCATTATTTATCTTCCTTTGATTCGCTACAGCAGGTTGAGCAGGTGCGACGGTGTACCAGCCGCTTTTGAATAATGTCTTTGGTGGTTGAATATTTTCGGCAACTGCCTGATTTTTAGTGTTTGTAGTTTCGCTAGAGACTGTTTGCACGAGCCACTGATTATACTTATCGAGGGATTCAACGTATACATCTGCCTCCATCAAGGCAAAGTAAGCACCACTAAATTGAGAATCTTTCAGCCGATATTTACCTGGGCGCATGGGTGTTAGCACAATGTCAATGTTCCGCCCTGGAACAATATCTTGCTTTAAGCGAAACTCAGGAACGTAGAAACCGTGGATTACTTTCTCTGCTTGCATATTTAAGCGAGTGCTGCGATTGATCGGCAAGTGTAATTCCTTACTGGTAAGATTATTTGGATAGTGGAAAGACCAATCCCATTGCCTAACCAAAACATCAATTGTTTCAGATGCAGGTTTGGGGACATCGCTAACGGTTGCAGCGTAGGCGGGTGCAGATTCTAGGGGCGTATGCAAATGCACAATTTGGTTTAGACCGAGAATATTTAATTGCTGATAAATATTGAAGCTTTGGAAAGCAATCCATACTACTAATAAAGTTGGGGTCGCTGTCCACAATATTTCTAACTTCCCATTACCTCTAGAAGGGTGTCCCTCACTGTAGTCTTCTGGGCGGGCACGATGGAAGGCGATCGCATACACAATAACACCAACTAGCCCAAGGAAGATAAATGCTCCAATTGAGACTAAAAAGCTAAATAAATCATCTACCCTTTGTGCTTCTGCTGTAGCTTGAGGAGGCATCCAAGAAAATGCCTGTTGTCCAATCCACCGACTGACAATTAGCAGCCCTGCTACATAAAACGCTATTAGTACATATTCCCAAAAACTAAACATAATAATTTCATCTAAGAGTACTTCCCACTTGATTATTTGAGTAGTAAATTTGGGTTTTTACCTTCTTGGAGTAACTTCGCAGCAGTAACGTGAATTCCAAACTCTTCCCCCAATTGCGCCCCCAAAGTTCCGTGGACAAACAAGATGCCCAATATTGCAATACCTGCTAACAAGTAACTCCACTGCACCTGCCTAGAAGCATCCTTGCGCCAGCGATAGCGTTGTAAACCTCTCCATACTGTCATGGCAACAATGATCCCCAACAATGAAACGCCACCCAAACCATGCAAAAGCATTGTCCAACCAGCAGTTAACCCCCAAACGCTCTTTTGATCGACTGGTGGATTTGCTAGCAATAGCTCGAAAAAACCTGCTGCAACAGTGAAAAAGGTAATAAAAGCGGCTCCTATGAGGTTATACCAGCCGACATCAAAAAAACCAGAACGGAGGGTAGGCAAACCCAAAAATTTGAAGATTGGTTTTTCTAAAGCAAAAAGCGCTCCGGCAATATCAAAAATAATCGCAAGAATGAATAAACCCAAAGTTAGATGCACCAGTTGCGGATGTATTGGAATCTCATAAGGTAATCCGTTAGCATTCAGCCTCAATCTCAACTGGTCAATCAATTGCCAGTTCATGGCGCAACTCCCTGCTTCATCCCTTGCACGACTGGCTCAATATGTAACCCGTACACCCAAACTAGCTTGCTTCCTAGATAGACTTGCAAGCACACTAAGCAGACTAAAAACGTTGCAGCACCAAGGTAAGCAGGCGGAACTTTCCGTGGAGTGCGTTTGCGAATCACGAAACGCCAAGCTGTAATACCAACAACAATAGCCGCCAGCGACCAACCCATCACCGTATGAAAATTCAGTGTTGGTTGGACTGCTGGGTAGATGTTCGCCAGACCTGCTTCAAACTGACCCAGAATCACCGCTATAAAGATAGCTGCTGAAGCCACAAACATATTCCAGAAACTCACCTCGAACAACCGCACGTTACGGGTAAAATAACCCAGCACATCGCACACGAAAGAAAAAAGCACCATCGCGATTACGAAGTGAACAACGATCGGATGTAGAGGGTCAGGGTATGGTAAATTTTGGTTATTCAGAGACAGAGCAGGCATCGCTTTCTCCTTCATGGGTCTAAATATATGCGTTGCATGGAATTGCCATCCGCTTAACGCACCATTCATATTTTCCAGAATACTGTGCTAATGTCACATTGCGACCAATTAAAAAACCTTGACAATTTCCGATGCGCTGCAATTGTTTAAGTAGCTTTTGAAATAAAAAAATACATAATTACTATTTTTCAGTAATTATTTTCTCCAAAGGTCAAAACTCACTAAAATAACTACATTTCTGATTGGTATCATATCTTGATTAGTATTTCCAAAAAGTAAAAATTTTCTTTTTAATTAGATGGAATTGCTAATAGCCAATCTAATCAGACGCTTGAGAGGCAGCTAAAAAATATTTAACGTCTTATATGCTTCTCTTCTTTAGGTCATCTTAAATCTTAGTTGGATTAACTAAAAATTTACTTTAATCAATAAACAAACTTGTTTTGAATATACCATAAATCTTTACTTGAGATTGATATAAGCTTGAAAATCAAATGTTTACAAATCTTAAAAATAAAAACATACTATCGTCACATAAATGACAAATGATTTCAATATTTTTTACTAAAAAATATGCTGTTTCTCTTTCTCTAGATAGATTAGAAAAATGCTAGACATTTTTAAAATAATAAAAATACAAAACTTTTTTAATCAAAATTTTCTTGATTTGACAATTTAAATCGTCAGCGTAATACTACGCTCAAAAAGCAAAAACATCATTAAGGTCTTGCAAATCTTGAAATATTCACGACGAATACAACTTTTAAAAATATCGAAAGCATTATGAGCTATTCCCCTTACCTGCTCAAAGGTCAAAAAGCACTTGTGACGGGTGCTAGTTCTGGCATTGGTCAAGCGATCGCTCGCTATTTAGCTTTATCGGGTGCAGCAGTAGCCGTCAATTATCGTTCGGAAGCTGAATCAGCCCAAAAACTTGTTGATGAGATCAAAGCGGCTAATGGTGAAGCTTATGCTGTTCAAGCTGATGTTAGCAAAGAAGACCAAATAAAGGCGATGTTTAGCCAGATAATCGAGCAATTCGGCACTATTGACATTTTGGTAAACAATGCAGGTCTTCAAAAAGATTCACCGTTTGTAGATATGACCCTCGATCAATGGAATAGAGTTATTGAAGTGAATTTGACAGGACAATTCTTATGTGCGCGGGAAGCTGCAAAGGAATTCTTACGTCGAGGTGTACAACCCAATATTTCATCTGCCGCAGGTAAGATTATTTGTATAAGTTCAGTTCATCAGGTAATTCCTTGGGCGGGTCATGTTAATTATGCTGCGAGTAAGGGCGGTATAAATATGATGATGCAAAGTATTGCTCAAGAACTTGCACCCCATAAAATTCGCGTTAATGGTATTGCCCCTGGTGCAATCAAAACTCCCATTAATAAATCAGCTTGGGATACTCCAGAGGCAGAAGCAAAGTTATTAAAACTGATTCCAGCAAAACGTGTGGGTGATGTAGAAGATATTGCTAAAGCAGCAGTTTGGTTAGCTTCTGATGACTCTGATTATGTTTATGGTACAACTCTATTTGTAGACGGTGGTATGACCTTGTATCCAGGTTTTGCAGACAATGGTTAATTGATAATGCCGACAAAAGTTACTGTTAACCCTGCTTTGATAACAATCAACGATTAAATTTGGCTGTAGGAGACGTTTTGGCACAATGTCGAACAAACCCAATGGTAAATTACCCATCTGGATGGTGAATTAGAAGTTTCTGCATAATTATTATTGACTATCATGGCATCTGATTCATCTCATAAAACTATATTTGCAGCGATGGGCGCTAACTTAGCGATCGCTATTACTAAATTTATCGCCGCCTCCATTACTGGCAGTTCCGCCATGATATCTGAAGGGATTCATTCGGTGGTAGATACTGGCGATCAACTAGTACTTTTGCTGGGAATTCGGAGAAGCCAAAAGCCAGCAGACGATCGCCATCCCTTTGGTTACGGTCTAGAACTTTATTTCTGGACTTTTATCGTTGCTATTCTAATCTTTGCCCTTGGCGGCGGGATGTCAATTTATGAAGGAATCACTCATTTAATTCATCCCAGCCCTTTAGAAAACCCAATGTGGAATTATATTGTATTAGGTATTGCAATATTATTGGAGGGGTTTTCTTGGACTGTAGCTTTAAAAGAGTTTTTGCCAACTAAGGGTAAACAAAATTTCTGGCAAGCCATCAAAAACAGTAAAGACCCCACAGTATTTACAGTATTATTTGAGGATTCTGCGGCAATTTTAGGTTTATTCGTAGCCTTAATCGGAATCTTCTTAGGACATTTATTTAATAATGTTTATTTTGATGGCATTGCCTCGATTATTATTGGCATTATCTTGGCTATAGTAGCAGTGGTATTAGCGAGAGAAAGCAAAGGATTATTAGTTGGTGAAAGTGCTGATCCTCAAACTATAGCCAATATCAGGTCTTTGTCCAAAACAGAACCAGGAGTGAAAGAAGTTATCCGGGTGCTAACAATGCAACTTGCTCCCAAGGAAGTATTACTCAACTTAGAAATCCAATTTTCTAAAAATCTTACAGGTGAGGAAATAGCCTTAACTGTAGAAAGTTTAGAAGCAAAAATTAGCCAAAAACATCCTGAAATCAAACAAATTTTTATTGAAGCAAAATCCTTAACTGCCGCTCGTAAATTTTTGCCAACTTCTCAATAAATTTTTAATCGCATAAATATCAAACACAGCATTTTCAAAATGCACTCAAAGCTTATCGGCACAACAATGCAGTATGGTAAAGATTATTGGTCAAGCAGAAGCTTTTGGCTCACCAGGTATTGAGCCTCGATGGACTCATGCTAATAAAGATGGAGTCGGAACAGCTTACTCTACCTCTAGTAACATTTGGTTTACTCTTTGGAACGGTATTGTCACTGAAATCTACCATCCCACAGTAGACAAACCCCAAATTCGGGATTTGCAGTATCTAATTTCTGATGGTAAAAGCTTTTTCCACGAAGAGAAACGCCATCTCGAATCCAAAGTGGAACCGATGTGGACTCATGGTTTAGGATACCGCATCACTAATTCCGATCCCCAAGGACGTTATGCCGTAATCAAAGAAGTGATTGCCGACCCGCATTTCCCCTGTATTTTACAGCACACCACATTAACCGGAGAGAGCGATTTTATTTCCCAACTCCATTTATATGCTTTGTGTGCGCCGCATCTGGATGTTGAAGGTATGGGTAACAATGGTTACGCTGTAGAGGTTGCTGGACATCGTATTTTGATAGCTGAGAAAGAAGGAACATGGCTAGCGCTGGGTGCAACAGTTCCCTTTATCCGGCTTTCTTGTGGTTACGTCGGTGAAAGTGATGGTTGGACAGATTTAGCTGATAATTTCCAGATGGATTGGGAGTTTGATAATGCTGTAGATGGCAACCTTGCTTTGACTGGAGAACTAAATTTAGATAGTACTAAAGAGTTTACTTTAGGACTGGCATTTGGGACAAACTTGCATAATGCAATTTCTACACTATTTCAATCGCTCAATATTCCTTTTGAACAGCAGAAGCAGCAATACGACGAACAGTGGAAGCGATCGCGCCGCAATATCCGACCGCTAGAATGTGTTTCATACAATGATGGGAAGTTGTATCACAACAGCATTAGTTTGTTGTTAGCACATGAAGATAAAACTTATCCAGGTGCGTTGATTGCATCCCTTGCTATCCCTTGGGGTGAAGCCAAAAACGACCAAGACCAAGGAGGATATCACCTTGTCTGGACGCGGGATATGGTCAGTAGTGTATCAGGTTTAGTGGCTGCTGGTGAAACAGAAACAGCAGTGCGATCGCTAATTTATCTTGCAACCAGCCAGCAGGAAGATGGCGGTTTTGCCCAAAATTTCTGGGTTGATGGTAAACCTTACTGGAAAGGTATTCAACTAGATGAGGTGGCATTTCCGATTCTTCTAGCATGGCTATTGCACCAGCAGAAGACTTGCTTAAACTTCGATATTTATCCGATGGTTTTGCGGGCAGCGGGTTATTTAATTCGTTACGGCCCGGCTACCCAACAAGAACGTTGGGAAGAAAACAGTGGTTATTCACCATCAACATTAGCATCCAATATTGCCGCTTTAATCTGTGCTGCTCAATTTGTTCGCGAACGTGGGGATGAAGCAACAGCACAATTTATAGAAGAATATGCTGATTTTTTAGAATCTCACATTGAATCTTGGACAGTTACTACTGAAGGAACTTTAGTTCCTGGAATCGAACGGCACTATATCCGAATTACTCCTTCAGATATTAATAATCCTCACCCCAACGAAAATCCTAACCAAGGAACTCTTTTCATCAGCAGTCAGCCACCTGGGGAACCAGCAGAATTTCCAGCCAAGGAAATTGTCGATGGCGGATTTTTGCAATTAGTACGCTATGGAATTCGCAAACCTGATGACCCGATTATTGTTGATTCTGTCAAAGTAATTGATGCAGTTTTAAAAGTAGATACACCTGCTGGGCCTTGTTGGCATCGTTACAACCACGACGGTTACGGCCAGCAAGAAGACGGCAGTCCTTATACTGGTTATGGTAAGGGACGCGCTTGGCCTCTCTTGACAGGAGAACGAGGACATTATGAACTAGCTGCTGGCGGCGATGTCAAAACATATATCAAGGCGATGGAAGGATTTGCTTCAGACACTTGTTTGCTACCAGAACAGGTTTGGGATGAGTCAGATATCCCTGATATCTATATGTATTTAGGAAAACCAACAGGTTCAGCGATGCCTTTAATGTGGGCACACGCAGAGTATATCAAGCTGCTACGGTCAAATCATGACGGACAGGTGTTTGATTTTATTCCAGAAGTGGCAAATCGCTATCTAGGCGAAAGAAAGCAGTGTAAATCATTGGAAATTTGGAAGTTTAACCGACAAATCAGCCAAGTAAAAAAAGGTCAGACATTGCGCGTTCACGCTTTAGCATCTTTTCAATTGCACTGGTCAGATGATGATTGGCAAACTACACAAGATACGCTTTCTACTTCTACAAAGTTAGGAGTGAATTTTGTAGACATTTCTGTTTCTGATAACCAGTACCAGCCAATTAGCTTTACCTTTTTCTGGAATGAAAGCAGTAAATGGGAACAACGCAATTATACGGTTACGGTTGATTAGTGCCAAGATGTTGGGGAAAGGTTAAAGGTTAAAGGGAAAGGGAAAATTCCATACCTTTCCCCTTTCCCCTTTTTCCTACTTCTGCAAGAAGTCTGTAGTCATGGGGGTAGTTAACTCACAGTTCAGAACTGCTACCTTTATCTAATTAAATAGTAACGAAAGATTAAGCATAGCAAATGACTGTGCGCCATCACTCAAAGTAATCTTTCTTAAGGCAAATAGATAAAAGTGAAGCTAGGGAGTAAAATATTTGAACAAATTAAAACTGATTTAATTCAGAACAAATAATATGTTGAGTATACTTTGGGGTATTGTTGTTATACTGGTTGCTTTTTGGGCATTAGGACTGGCACTTCATATTGCCGGAAATCTCATTCATGCAGTGCTACTTATAGCCATTGGTCTTGCTATCTATAATTTTTTCAAAGCGCGTGATGTGTGAATACATATAGCATTTCCTCATCATGGTGAATGATGTATTGCCAAGTGCATAATATCAGGTTCGGTTAAACACTTATAGGACTTACGCACGGGTAACGGAAAACGAACCACAGAGGGCGCAGAGTTCACGGAGGAATGAGAGTTTGAGAGGGTTTTTGCGTAAGTCCTAACTTATAATATCTGTAGGTTGGGTTGAGGAACGAAACCCAACATTTTATCATTGTTCATGTTGGGTTTCACTGCCGTTCAACCCAACCTAGATTGAGAGGTTTTATTACAAGTAATCACCCGAACTTGATATAATACAGCAAAAATACTCTTGTAAGGCGGGCAAGACTTCGGCTACGTTCAGTCGAATACTGCCCACCTCATAAGTAATTGGATGTTTTTATTTGGAAGTCCCTCTGAAAACTTTTAAACCAACGCACCTGTTGCTTTTAATGTAAAAATCTTCTCAATTACATCTTCTACTACCTTATCAGGCGTAGAAGCACCAGAAGTAATGCCTACAACGATTTCCCCGTCAGGCAACCAGTTTTCTGTAGTTATTAACTGCCCATTTAATTGCCGATGTTCAATAGAATCTACTGATTTCAGGCGTTCAACAGTATCAATATGATAAGAAGGAATTCCTCGCTCAAAGGCAATTTGTTGTAACTGAGTAGTATTCGAGGAATTAAACCCACCAATTACTACCATCAAATCTAAATTATGTTCCACTAATTCCAGCATGGCATCTTGCCGTTCTTGAGTGGCATCACAAATGGTGTTGAAGCTTTGGAAATGCTGATTTAACTCAGTGGGGCCATACTTCTGTAACATAGTCCGCTCAAACAGCTTGCCGATTTGCTCAGTTTCACCTTTAAGCATTGTAGTTTGGTTAGCAATGCCAACTCTTGCTAAATCGCGATCGGGGTCAAATCCTGCTGAACAAGCTTTAGCAAATTTTGTCAGAAATTCTTCACGGTTGCCACCATTGATAATATAGTCAGCAACATATTCTGCTTCTGGCAAATTCAACACAATTAAATACTTGCCAGCGAAGGAACTAGTCGCAACTGTTTCTTCGTGCTTATATTTACCGTGAATTATTGATGTATAGTCGATTTTTTTGTGTTTTTCTACTGTATTCCAAACTTTAGATACCCAAGGACAAGTTGTATCAACAATTTTGCAGCCTTTCTCGTGAAGTATCTGCATTTCTTGAACGCTAGCTCCAAAAGCGGGTAATATCACTACATCACCAATTCCGACAACAGAAAAGTCTTTATTCTTTCCTTCAATGGGGATGAATTCTACTTCCATCTCCTGCATCCGCTGATTTACAGAAGGGTTGTGGATAATCTCGTTAGTAATCCAGATGTGTTCTGTGGGGAAGTGCTGACGGGTTTCATAGGCCATCGCTACAGCCCGTTCTACACCCCAGCAAAAGCCAAAGGCTTGTGCTAGTCGGATTGTCACATCACCCCGTTGCAGAGTGTAATTGCGATCGCGAATTTCCTGAATCAAGTTACTCTGATACTCAGATTGCAACTGGGTGGCAACTTCTGCTTGATGACCAAAGCCCTTGCGATTGTAATTTTCTGAATGTTGGAGGCTGCGCTTAAAAGCTTTTGTATCCATTAGATTTGTCTACTTAAACTCACTATTTCTTATTTTCTCGCGCCTAGACGCGATTAATACAGAGTTGTATTCAAAGATATTATCAGAGAGGGGCAAAGGGAAAAGGATTTAATGCCTTTACCCTTTACCCTTTAACCTTTTCCCCTCTTTTTCTTGCTGAGGTTTTAATTCAATCTCGCTATAAATCTGCAATGCAGAACGCCAAACCATATAGCCTTCAGGACTTAAATGTAAGCCATCAGTTGTAAATTCGCGGCGGAGATTTCCTTGCTTGTTGGTAAACAGAGGATGTAAATCGAGGTATTTGACACCTTTTTTGGTAGATATGCTTTGTAGTTGCTGATTCAACTCGCGAATGCGACTATTGCCAACAGCCAGAAGTTTATCTCGTCCTTTCCAAGTTGCTGCTTCTGCCCCATGTGGCAAAATCGATTGGACAACAATTTGCGCTGTGGGATGAGTCTTTCGTAAATAATTGATAATTTGCCGCTGATTATCTAAAATTTCTCCATTGCTCATGCCTCGAATTAGGTCATTAATGCCAATCATCACAAAAATCACCTCTGGCTGGGTGCGGTCAAATATTTTTAATCTTTTTAAGAGTCCATTGCTGGTTTCGCCAGAAATTCCTTGATTAAGCCAATTTTTACCTTCAGGTAATAACTCAGGGGGAAACCACAAACTTAGAGAATCTCCCGCCAGGATAGTTAAATGCGGAGGATGTTGGTCAGCGGCGACCTTGGCTTCTTGGTTGAGGATATCTAGCCACTCTTGATAAGTGAGTTGGTGACGGCGACCTAAATCAGGTGTAGCAATTTGCGATGAGTTATTCAAGTTGATTGGCTGTGGGGATGCGATTATCCCAAAAAAAGCGGCCAATCTCTGCTGTTGCCAAATTAGCAGAATGACCGCCAACATTAGGATGCCGTTGGTTAACAGCGAGAAAAATGCCCAGATAGGAAAGGTTTTTGCAGATGTAGACACGACTAGCGAAATTTACCAATTATTTGAATCAAATTTTAACGCTAGCGATCGCAAATTACCCAATCTTCAAGTGGAAAATGGGGAGAAGGGGAAGCAAACAGACTAACTCCTAACTCCTAACTCCTAACTCCTAACTCAGCACTCATTACTGAGTAGGACGATCGCCAAACTCGGAGTTGTAACCTTCTTCGCCGTGTTCGTTGATATCCATACCTTGCAATTCAGCTTCCTCTTTGACTCGCAGCCCGACTGTAGCATCGATAACTTTGAGAATAATCCACGTACCAACACCTGCGATTACATAGGCAACGGCAATTGCTACTAGTTCAACTCCCAATTCACCAAAATTACCGCGTAACACTCCATCTTTACCCGATCCGTTGACTTGAGTCGTGGCAAAGATAGCAGTTAAAATTGCCCCCACTGTACCACCAACGCCATGCACGGGATAAGTATCTAAAGCATCATCAATTTCTAACTTGTGCTTGAAACTGATGGCATAAAAGCAAACAAAGGCGGTGATGAAACCAATTAAAATCGCTGATAGCGGTGTGACAAATCCGGCGGCGGGAGTGATACCGACTAAACCAGCAACGGCTCCTGTCGCTGCTCCCACGGCGGTTGGTTTACCCCGTAAAACACTCTCCAAAATTAACCACATTAAAGCCGCAGCAGCCGCAGCCGTATTGGTAGCGACAAAAGCTGTTGTTGCCACATTTGTGACGATATTACCAGAAGTTCCGCTAGCCACAGATAGGGCACTCCCAGCGTTAAAACCAAACCAACCAAACCACAGCAAGCCAGCACCCAGCAAAATAAACGGAACGTTGTGCGGTGGGCTAAGGCGATCGGGATGGGTTTTGCGAGGGCCAAGAACTATCGCTGCTACCAAAGCTGAAACGCCAGAACTAATATGAACTACTGTGCCACCTGCAAAGTCTAGGGCACCCAATCCACCAGCCAAACCTAAAAATCCACCTTTTGCCCAGACCATATGGGCTAGGGGAGCGTAAACAAAGGTTGACCACAGTAGGACAAACAGCGAATAGGCACGGAAACTCATCCGCTCAACGATCGCCCCAGAAATTAAGGCTGGGGTAATAATGGCAAACATGGCTTGATAGATCGTGAATGCCTGATGGGGTATTGTTCCGGCATAAGAGACGACTTCCGGTGGGTTTGACCCTTTGAGATAATCGGTTACTTCTAACCCGACACCATTCAACCCCAGCCATTGCAATCCACCGATAAATGGTAAACCTGGCGCAAAGGCAAGACTATAGCCCCACAGAATCCAGGTAACTCCGACGATCGCCATTAACACAAAGCTCATCATCAATGTGTTTAGAACGTTGCGCGATCGCACAAATCCACCATAGAAAAACGCCAATCCTGGTGTCATTAGCAGCACAAGTGCTGCTGAAATCAGCATAAATGCTGTGTCTCCAGTATCAGCAGTCGGTGGGGCAGCAGTTGGGGTTTGGGCAAAAGCATTGCCCATCAACGGCCCTCCTAAAAACAGTAGGGTGATAGCTCCAATCATCACAACTTTCTTCAACACTTTTTTTTCTTCCTAAGCACCAACAATTTGTATCCTTAACTACATTTGATTACTTTTATTGACACATTTTTGTCTTGAAAGTTACTTAACCTGAATTTTCTTGAAATGTTAACAAAAATATAATCCTGATTTGTAGTTGCCAAGATTTAAATTAGCGTATAAACACGCAATCATTACATTGCATCTTTTTTTTTGAAGAATAGAAGAATAGTATTTTATTCAAGCGGGACAAAATTACGAATTTTTAGTTACTTACTGTTACAAACCAAAATAATTGTGATATTTGACGAGTATTGTAAATTATTGTCAGTATTTTCCGATAATTTGCCCAAATATGCAGCAAATTTCAACTTCTCTACGAACGCGAACAGGGTGTCAAAGACAGAGGCTATGCCAATATGAGGTACAGAAATATCCTTCCTACTCGTGCGATCGCACGAATAGAGAAGGGAGAAGCAAGTAGCCTGAGAGTTGGGTAAGAGTCCACTTCATCTAGTTGCAATAGTTGCAAAATGCTGGATCGTAACTTCTCTTTATATCTCCCGCATCAACACGTAGATATCCAGATACCTGCTTCTGATAGGTTAGTTGCGAAAAAACTTTTGCAATTTTGCGTGAGATTATTATTAGTTTAAAAGGGAACACTATAAAAGTTCAAAATAATCTAGCAATTTTACTTAACTTCTGGGAGCAAACATGATAGTTAAAACACTTATTAAAGCTAAACATACTCCGATTAAGTCGTAGCGGTCTGGAGTTACCCCATCTACCTTCCAACCCCAAAGCATTGCCATTGCGATAAACACGCCGCCATAAGCCGCATACACTCTGCCAAAATTTGCCGATTGGAAAGTTGCAAGAACCCCATAGAAAGCTAAAGCAATTCCCCCCAATATGCCCCACCAGAACGGCTTACCTTCGCGCAACCACAACCAGATTAAGTAGCCACCCCCAATTTCAAATAAACCAGCCCACAAAAAATACAGCAGAGACTTAATCATTCGATCGATTATTTAACAACATATAACTCAGTAAAATTACGCTAACGCTTTTAAGTAAACTATTGCCATTAATTAAGGTAAGTTTATTGACCAAATTGGGCATGGGGTACAAGAGCAGAGGGGCAAAGAGGCGGAGGGGCAAAGGGGCAGAGGGGAAAAAACTTGTACAAGAACTCTCCCCTGCTCCCCTGCTCCCCTGCTCCCCTGCTCTCCTGCTCCCCTGCTCCCCAGAATGTAGATAAGGCTCAAGGATGAAAGCACCATTACCTGATAACGAAGCCCAGAGAATCGAGGCAATTTTGCAGTATAAGATTCTCGATACGCCATCGGAAGCCACCTTTGACGATCTGACTCGTTTAGCCTCGTATATTTGTCAGACTCCTATTGCCTTAATTAGCTTAATTGATACAAATCGCCAATGGTTCAAGTCAAAAGTCGGAATGGAAGCCCCAGAAACGCATCGAGATTTCGCATTCTGTGCCCATGCTATTCTCCAGCCTGATGTTTTGGTCGTGCCTGATGCAAAAAATGACGAACGGTTTGCAACAAATCCACTGGTGACATCTGACCCAAATATTCGGTTTTATGCTGGTGTACCTTTAACTAACCCTGAAGGATACGCCCTCGGAACCCTGTGTGTTATTGACTACGTAACACGAGAACTTACTCCAGAACAAATAGAGGGATTACGAACTTTAGGTCGTCAAGTCATTAAGCAACTGGAATTGCGCCGAAATTTAGCAAGTTTGGTACTTGCTTCCAAGAAAAGCAACCAAGTACAGAGAGTACGCAAGCAACTTTTCAAAAAGATTGCAGCAAGTTTTGGCTTATCGTCAATAATTTTAGTTCTGATTGGGCTGGTTTCTTATCAAAATACAAGAGTATTTACTAATTTTAATCGCAGTATAGTAAAACATACTTATAAAAAAATTAACAGCCTAGAAAAAATACTGTCCCAGGTAAAGGATGCTGAAATTGGACAACGTAGTTACATCTTCACTGGAGAAAAACTTTATCTAAAATCGTATCAAACGGCACTTGATAACGTCGATCGAGAAATTGCCAAGCTGAAGAATTTAACAGTAGATCAACCGAATCAACAAAAGCAGATGGCAACGCTTGAATTTTTGATAACGGCTAAACTTACTGAACTAAAACAGACTATCAACTTGCGCCAGAACAAGGGATTAGAGGCGGCGTTGCAAGTACTACTGAAAAACGATCGAGAAAATCTCATGGATGATATCCGCAAGGCAATCAATGAGATGGAAAACCAGGACAGGGGAAGAATTAGACAGCAGTCACAAGCAGCAAAAACTTGGACTCGGAACACAAGTCTGACACTGGCGATCGCTATTTGCCTAAGTTTTATCGTTCTTGCTGTAGTCTACTACTCGATCTATCGTGAAGTTATTGAGCGGAAGAGGACAGAAGAAAGCTTAAATCAAGAACACAACTTTATCTCAGCAGTCTTTGATACAGTCGGTGCGTTGGTAATAGTTCTCGATTCTCAAGGGCAAATCGTTCGTTTCAATCAAGCCTGTGAGCAAATAACTGGTTACTCCTTTGATGAGGTGAGGGGTAGGTATAGCTGGAACTTGTTTCTACTTCCTGAAGAGGTGGAGCCAGTTAAAGCAGTTTTTGACCAGTTACGATCTGGTCAACTTTCCAATAATTATGAAAATTATTGGGTAATGAAAGATGGTAGTCGGCGGCTGATTGCCTGGTCAAATACCATCTTAAAAAACTATCAGGGCTGTGTTGAATACATCGTTGGCACTGGCATTGACATTACCGATGCCAAACGAATACAACAGCATCTGACTGCACAATATGCTGCAACCCGCGTCCTAGCAGAGTCCGCCACCATTAGCGAAGCTACTCGCCAAATATTGCAAGGAATCTGTGAGAGTTTGGTATGGGATTTGGGTGAAATTTGGATGATAGATGAGCAAGCAAATGTGCTGCATTTTCTCGATATCTGGCATAAAGCATCCATTGAGATGCAAGATTTTGAAATACTGAAGCGGCAAACCACCTTTGCACCCGGAATTGGACTACCTGGAAGAGTTTGGGCTAGTTCTGAATCGGTTTGGATCGCTGATATCGCTAAAGATATTAATTTCCCTAACTTCAAAATAGCTGCTCAAGTAGGACTACATGCAGCTTTTGGTTTTCCGATCCGCAGCGGCAACAAAATCCTCGGTGTGATTACCTGTTTCAACCGGGAAATCCAGCCCCTTGACGAAGATTTAGTAAAAACGATGAATTCTATCGGCGAGCAAGTAGGGCAATTTATCCAGCGTAAACAGGCTGAAGAAGAAATACAACGCCAAAATTTGCGATCGCAACTATTTACCGAAATCACCCTGAAGATTCGTCAATCTTTGGACATCGAAGAAATTCTCCAAATCACTGTCGAAGAGGTACAAAAGATTCTCCAGACTGACCGAGTTTTAATTTATCAGCTTTTGCCAGATCAGTCTGCAAATACCGTTATTGAAGCAGTAGTTTCTGGCTTACCAGCAATCAAAGAGCAAAACAACGCCGCCCCCTACTTTGAAGCAGAATATCTCCAACAGTACTATCTACAGCAGTACCGTCAAGGCAAGATTTTCGGACTGGATAACTTGGATCTCCTGGAAGTTGAACAAAGCCATCTGGAATTAATGCAACAGTTTGGGGTCAAAGTCAATTTAGTTGTACCCATTCTTGTTAAAGAAGAACTTCGCGGTTTGCTCATAGTTCATCAGTGTGACGATTCCCATCACTGGTCTAACTTTGAAACCGATCTTTTGCGGCAAATAGCCGACCAAGTAGGTATTGCTTTAACCCAAGCCCAACTATTAGCAGCAGAAACTCGTCAGCGACAAGAACTTGAAATTGCCCGTCGCCAAGCCGAATTAGCTTCTCAGACGAAAAGTGCCTTTTTGGCAAATATCAGTCATGAAATTCGCACTCCGATGAACGCTGTGTTGGGGATGACCAGTTTGGTCTTAGATACTCCCTTAGACGAAGAACAGCGAGATTTTATTGAAATAATTCGCAGTAGTGGGGACGCTCTTTTAAGTTTAATCAACGAAATTTTGGATCTTTCCAAACTTGAGGCTGGAGAGATGGCTCTTGAAACTCTCGATTTTAACCTATCCACTTGTGTAGAAGAAGTGGTGGAATTATTGGCTCCCTCAGCCCATAATAAGGGATTAGAAATTGCCGCACTAATCGATCGCAACGTCCCCACTCAACTCAAAGGAGATACTGGTAGGCTGCGGCAAATTTTGATGAACTTAATCAGCAACGCGATCAAATTTACCAGCGTTGGCGAAGTATTAGTGCAAGCCGAATTGCGATCGCTTTCCTCAACTACAGCCACTATCCATTTTGCCATTACAGATACAGGTCTTGGCATCAGCCCTGAAGACCAACGCAAACTCTTTACACCATTTACCCAAGTGGATGCTTCGACCACTCGCAAGTATGGTGGTACCGGTTTGGGATTAGCCATCTGTAAACAACTTGTAACCTTGATGGGAGGAGCGATTGGGGTAGAAAGTCAGATGGACAAAGGATCTAAGTTTTGGTTTGAGTTGCTTTTTACCAAACAAGTTGAGCCTGTTGAGCCAAAATGCGAACGCGGACTTTTGCAAAATCGCCGCTTATTAGTAGTGGATAACAACACTACTAATTATAAAATTATCTCCCATCAAGCTACTCATTGGGGAATGGAGGTAGATCGAGCTGATAGTATTGCTGCGGCCGTTAAAGTTATTCAGCAAGCTAGCGAGCAGGGTAAATCATATCATGTTGCCTTGGTTGATATGCAAATAGCCCAAACTTATGGCATGACAATAAAAGAACAAATTCCAGCCAATTCTGCAATTACTGAGATTCCTTTAATTCTGCTCGCTTCTACTAATCAACGGGATGAAGTGCAACAGGCGCTCAAAATCGGATTTGCTACTTATTTATTCAAACCCATTAAGCCATCACGACTCCTTGATACCATCATAAATATTTTAGAAACTCAGCCGGAATCAGAACAAGAATTTAGAGGCAGGGAGCTAGAGGCTACAGAAGAAATTCCGAGTACAGAAACTTCAGATATTCTGACTTCTTCCTCTAACCTCTCTACTAAATCCAAGTTAAGAATTCTGTTAGCCGAAGATAATTTGGTGAATCAGAAAGTAGCACTAAACCAACTCCAGAGTTTGGGCTATAAAGCTGATGTCGTTGCCAATGGAAAGGAAGTTTTGCAGCTATTAGAAAAAATTCCTTACGATTTGATTTTAATGGATTGCCAAATGCCAATTCTCGACGGTTTGGAAACTACAAAAGAAATTCATCGTTGGCAAGAGGATGCTTTTGCATTGGGTCATCGTCCTGTGGTGATTGCGATGACAGCTAATGTGATGAAAGAAGACGAACAAACCTGTCTAAATGCCGGAATGGATGACTATTTGAGTAAGCCAGTATTTAAAGAAAAATTGGCTGAGACTTTAGAGCATTGGACAGGTGTGATCGTTTCCCAGCAAGAGGCAGGTGTGTATGAACAGACAGTTTCCATTGACTTAGCAATTGATTGGGAACACTTGCATCGGATATCGGGAAACGATCGAGAATTTGAATTAAATTTATTGCAAATATCCATTGAAGATATTAAACCCCGTTTAGAAATAATTAAAGCAGCGATCGCAACTGATGACTTTGAGCAAATAGCACGAGAAACTCATCACCTTAAAGGTGCTAGTGCCAACATTGGAGCCACAGCTATGTACTTAGCAACTGACAAACTAGAACAACTAGCTAGCGTTCAAGACCTTAAAGGTACTACTAATTTAATTTTAGAATTAGAAGAATTTGTCAACTGCATTCAATACTTTTTAATTAAAAACAAAGTCGTGAAGGAGGCAGAAGGCAGGAGACAGGGGGCAGGTGGGCACTGAGCGATTTGCCTACAGCAATGGAATAGACCTCTTGCAAAAGTCCCCTAACACCCCACCTCCAACCCTCCCCGCCGGCGGGGAGGGGAGAATTTGACGTAAGTCAAAGGCGGGGTGGGGTTCTTTTTTTGATTTATAAGGATAATTGCCCGATCCATCCCGACACTTGACATTATGTAAAAAACGTACTACAAGTGTAGTATGCAAGAAAAGCCTCCTCAAAAGCATTGCAATAATGCTTTCCTTGGGTCTGTAGCTCTAACGGTAGAGTTCCCAGATGTCACTTGTGCCCTGACAGAAAAAGCTTACATACTTGCTCAATGGTAGAGCGATCGTCTCTAAAACGATAAGTTGCAGGTTCAATTCCTGCGGTGTAACCACAGCTTTTTCGACTCGCACGAGGTGTGAGTGAAACTCTCACAGGGAGGGTATCGGTTCAATCCCGATCAGATCCACTAATACGAATTCGTAATTCGTAATTCGTAATTCGTAATTAAAAGAAGAGGTGATTGTAATGGTTCATATTCGATTTGAAGGACGTTCTGTTGATGTGCCAAAAACCCAATTGGGAATTGCAGCAGGGATGAATGATCTGGCAGTGAAGGAGCGCGTTGCTCGGCATTTAGATGTGAATAGCGATCGCCTTTCTGCCTATGTAATCGATCGCCGTCCTGGTGGCGATTTGATCGTCCGCCCTGAAGCTGTCTATGGTTAACTTTCAGAGTCATCCGTGCCCTAACAGAAGAAGCATACATACACATTGATAACGGCTCTAAGGTAGTAAAGTTCGAGCGATCAGACTAAGCGAAGCATGATTTCTAAGTCTCTTGCAGATTTAGCGTGCGTGCCCACTGCCAATATTTGGTAAGAGCGGCTGTAGCTGTAAAAAGCTTCTTGAACTTGCACGGAATGATTTAAGACTTAATTCCGCGCCCTAACTTGTAAAGCCTACACACACTCCATGCAGGTTCAAATCCTGCCGCTCCCTTTAATGGGAGCGTAGCCAAATTGGTATAGGCAATTGTGAAAACTGCTTTGCTAACTTGTGCGGAATTTCAATTATTTAAATTGTATTTATCTATAACCTTTACTCAATACGGAGGTGAGTTCAATGATGTTAGCTAACTCATGTTTAATAACAACTCAATTAGAAAAACTGCATTTAAACAACGTGAGATATGAGCGAACATCGTTTGAGCGAGATTGTGATTGAGCGTCCTCGCGGTGGGAGGAGAATTAGCCTCAAAAAGGTGACTGGCTTTAAGAAGCAATTATACAAAATCACCCAGGATGCAATTCAGGATGGATTGTTGAATCCCTACCTGATTAAACCAATAAATAAATCTAAGTATCTTTCAGACCATCTCGGCCCGTTGCGGCGGTTTTTGCGATCGCAAGTCGGACAGCCTTGGAATGAGGTTTACAGCCAACTGTGTCAACGACTAGATCCCAGCACAATGGCAGGACAGCATGTTATCGATCATGTGTGGGACTACGTTGAACGGCATGTGGAAATAATTGATGGTGGTTTTTATAGCAAGCCTTATCAAGGGTATCGAAATCAGCTAAATACAAGCCATCGCGATCGCTTCTATATTCATCCTGAAACCGAAATTCTTTGTGCAGTCGAGACAGTGCCTCGAAAGCAAAAGCAAAAGCAGGAACAAACTGATATTGTGATCATTGATAATTATCATCAATACCAGAAGCTAAACGAGATTTGGTATTTCATTACCTTTGAAGATTTTCCACCGCCACCAACTCATTATGTGACGGATATTGTCAAAGGGATAATTCATCGTTCTGCGGCAATGTATAGAGGTCGAATGATTTACGCTGTTAGGAAACAGCAGTGTAACAAGAAAGAAATTCGATTTATTTTAAATCAACTTTCTAAAACCTAAAATTTTCACTTCGTGCCCTAACTGAAAAAGCTTACATACTAGCCGAATGGTAAGGCACTTGACTGAAGCTCAAGCAACTACGGGTTCAAATCCTGTGTGTGAATCAACAGCTTTTTCGACTTGCACGAGGTGATTTTATTTCATTTCAATATGAAGGTGAGAACGATGAAAAAGATTAATTCTTTCAACATCGAGCCTGGAGATTTCTACGAATTTGACGATTTCTGCTTTTGAACCATCAAGCAAACGTCGTCGTGGCTACCCATCTGAAAAAGCTGTTAAACGTGGCGATCGCCTCGTTCATGGCGACAAGGAACTAGAAGAAAAGCTTGGTAACAATGACCTTTGTCCTTGCGGTTCTGGCCGCTGCTTTCAAAAAGTGCTGTCGCAATAGCGGCAGATTATGATGGCAGCTTACGCAGCTACTACTTTTAAGGAGTAGTTTTAGGGACTTCCATATAAAAAAATATCCAATTAACTCCTGTGGGGTGGGCGTCTCGCCCGCCCAGTCCGTATGGCGGGCAAGATGCCATTGGTGTCAAGTTAAGGCATCAGCCCAGATGTTAAGCGA
>NZ_CAWUDN010000082.1:0-36088 GCF_963920915.1 Nostoc sp. PCC 9305 | reverse complement strand
ACGAGGAAAGTCTTATCAAGCTAGGTTTTTAGGACTTGTGTGTACACCGTAGCCCCGCAAGCGGGGAGGGGTTGGGGGTGGGGTGTTAGGGACTTTTGCAAGAGGTCTATTGATTATGATTACCTCTTCAATCCTCTACTCTACGACGCCGCCGACGCGGCTTTTGTTGTTGGTCTTCACGCAAGCGACGACCGACTTCGTTAAAGAAATCCCGGCGCAGATAAGGATAATCGCTAACCCACAGGTTACGATTGGGAAAGTATATATCGCTGAATTCATCAATGCTGCTCAAATCTGGGCGATTGGACATCACTACCATTTCTGCAATTTGACCGCGAGTAATAACTTTGTGGGCAGGACGTAATGGTGCTACAAACTCAATAGTAAATCCTGTGTCATCACCCACCTCTAAATTTATCTGTTTTTCTCGGTTTTCTATAATCACCAATTCGCCTTTGTTATTGACTGTTTCGGTTTTACCCATCAACTGGTCTGTAATCCACCAATCTAAGACTCGACCACGGAAAAAGCCACCGTATTTATAACGGCGGCATTGTAAATTCCGCATACTTGCTTGAAACACTGGATACCACAGCCAAAAAAAAGCGCTAATTACCCCTAGTATAAATACTATTGAAGCAAACTCAAGCTTGAAAATAACTGTTGCAAGCAAAATCACAACTACCGCAACTACAGAAATTAACAGCCGTTGCAAAAAATTTGAGAACTTCCCCCAATAGTATTTGTACTGCAAACCAGTGGCAATTAGGGGGACAACTTGTTCAAATTTCTGGCGAGTCAGTGGTACTAACATGAGTGCTAAGTAATGAATGCCCAATTGTGTGTTTAAAGTATCTTTTCTAATCCATATACTAACGACTTTAGCGCTAAGATTTTGCGAATCGCTAGTAGCACTCCTGGCATATAACAAGCGCGATCGCTCGTATCATGTCGTAAAGTATAAATCTGTCCTGCTGCGCCAAAAATCACTTCCTGATGGGCAATTAATCCTGGCAAGCGGACGCTATGAATTCTAATCCCTTCATCTGCGATACTGCCCCTTGCTCCTGGTAATTTTTCCGTTTCTTCTACAAGAGCAGGGTTAAAAGTTTTACCCAATTCTCCTAGTAACTGCGCCGTTTGAATGGCAGTACCACTGGGAGCATCAGCTTTTTGGTTGTGATGCAGTTCGATAATTTCTACATGGTCAAAATATTTTGAGGCTGCGATCGCAGCTTGTTGCAATAGCACCATCCCAATGGAAAAATTAGGAATAATTAGACAGCCTGTGCTAGCTTTGTCGGCAAAATCTGCCAAGTCTTGAATTTGTTCTGGACTTAAGCCAGTAGTGCCAACTACAGGACGAATACCGTAAGCGATCGCACTGCGAATATTGTCATAAACTGAATCGGGATGGGTAAAGTCTACAATCACCCCTGGAGGAGACTGTCTGTCGCCAGCCACATACCCCAACATCGGTTCTAATTGATTGGTAATCGGCACTTCCAAAGGTTCGCTTAAACCTGCCAACTCCCCGGCATCTTTATCTTGATGTTCCAAACTGTAGTCAATTGCACCCACTAAGTTTAAGTCAGGCGCTTGTGCCACCGCCTTAACCACCTCACGGCCCATTTTGCCAGCAGCACCGTTGACAATAACCGGTATAGGAGCTTGATTCGTCATAGGTCGAGAAATACTTTTTGAGTCAACAAGGGAATTGTAAAGACTTTCGCGATCTAGTAGCTAGCTTCTCAAATCTCTGGCTTAATTCCACCTACCTTGAATTGTGCAGCTAATCCAGGACTTACGCAAAATACCTCTCAAACTCTTATTCCTCCGTGTTCTCTGTGCCTCTGTGGTTCGATTTTCCGTTACCTGTGCGTAAATTCTATAATCGCTTAGTTTTTCTACTCCTCAGAAGATTGGTTCTCGTTTTTATTGCACTATCTTACGCGGCACACCCGTTTTTTTTGCCGCTCGTACTGCCTTGATAAGTAATCCTTATAAAATATATCAGCCTTTGTTTGTCAAGTCTAGTTGACCATTTGTAATATTATTGTTATATTTGTTTACATAGCTTAGTAAAGCGCCAAAGAAAGCTGCATAGCTAAAACTGCACCTTGTCTATTACCTATATAGTTTTGGTTGCATTGGGTGTTAACTAAGAAAAACAGACTTCGGTTTTAAAATATCCCATCGACATTTGGACTTCTCCCATCTACCTCGGCTATCAAGTCGGGGTTTTTTATCTTCTTCATTAGCTGCTTATTTAAAATTTCTTTAGTAGTTACTGTTGATTTAGGTTGCAGTACTGCTTAAAGGATTTCCGAAAGACTGAATCAACATGGCTTAGGGCAATTTTTCCCCAAGTGAAATCCAAGTATTCAGTTCCTCGTTTGGAAGAAAATGTTTACTCTTAGATAAATTCTTGCGCTCTGAAAGTAGAGATTTCAGCCAAACCAAGCCAGTTAAATTTTTCTGGTACTTGCTGTTGCTTTACCCAAACCATTCTCAACCAAGTTTGTATATGCTCTGCATCTTGTTGAAGTAGAACTATTAAAAAATTTGTTGCTTCAGTTTCAGCCATAGCTAATGATGAAGTTAAGGAAACTTTCGCTCTCGCACTTCCACAGCATAATCTTGCACGGCTTTGGTAATCGTCTCGCGCAAGTTTGTGTAAACTTTGGCGAATGGTGGATGCTTTTCTGCCAGTCCAAGGACATCTGAGGTAACTAAAACTTGTCCATCGCAGTGAATTCCCGCACCGATACCAATTGTGGGAATACTCAATTTTTGTGAAATCTGCATTGCTAAATCTGCGGGTATATGCTCTAAAACTAGAGAAAATACACCCGCTTGTTCGAGAGCGATCGCTTCTTGTAAAATCCTCTCACTGGCTTCTTGCGTTTTACCTTGTTGTCGCAAACCCAGTTGATGTATTGATTGCGGTGTCAAACCCACATGACCCATTACCGGAATTCCGGCTTCTACTAAACGAGCCACAGTTTCGGCCATTGCTGGATAGCCACCTTCTAACTTTACCGCTTGAGCGCCCGTTTCCTTTAGTACCCGCCCAGCTGAGTGCATCGCTTGTTGGAGACTTTCTTGATACGTCAGAAATGGTAAATCTACAACTACTAATGCCCGTTTAACCCCACGGCGCACAGCTTTAGCGTGATAGATAATTTCATCCAAAGTTATCGGCAGTGTTGTTTCATACCCTAAAACTACTGCCATCGAGTCACCCACAAGGATTAAGTCTACACCAGCTGCATCGAGGAGTTGAGCGATCGCATAATCCCAGGCGGTCAACGCGACAATTGAACGTCCCTGTTGTTTCCATTGAATTAATTGCTGGGTAGTGATTGCCATTTTGAATTAGGGGATAGGGGATAGGTGATAGGGGATAGGGGATAAGTAATAGGTGATGGGCTATTAGAAAGAATTCAGTCCCCTTTACCCTGTAACCTGTCCCCTAATCCCTACTTAACGGCGCGGCTGAAAGCAATATGGGGTTTTGCACTGTCCGTTTTGGGCATTAACCAAGCTAGACCTTCACTAGTGCCAATCCATAATTTATTGCCGATATCAGGTGCAAGGGTAAGAACCCGACTAGAAGGAAGTCCAGCAACTTCTTCGTCTAATACAGCTCCTGTATTTGGATTTAATCGTAACAAACCATTATTAGTCCCGACCCAGAGACTACCATCTTTAGCAAAACGTACCGCTGTCACATCACGCCCACGCAGGCGAGTTACAGACCGTAACACTGCACCAGTTTTTGGGTTAATAACGAGCAAATTATTCGGCATTCCCGCCCAAATTAACCCTTCTGGACTAATAGCTAAAGCTTGTACAGTCGTTCCTGGTAAATCGGTTATTCGCTTCATAATCGCAGCACTAGCAGTATTTACCCGCACCAATCCATCCAGAGTACCAACCCACAATTGACCTTCTGCATCTAAAGTCAAGGCATTAGCACTGACACCAGGCAGATTTTTTAATGTTGTCATAATCAAGCCTTGGTCGGGACTAATGAGAGCTAAACCGCTATCGGTTCCAGTCCACAAATAACCCCGTTTGTCAAGTAACAGTGACAACACGCGTTTAGAAGGCAAAAATAAATTTTGGGCGGTGATTTCGTTAGTGCGGGGGTCAACTCGAACTAGTCCTTCATAACTTCCTACCCACAAACGTCCTACTTTGTCTTGGGCTAAAGCACCAATGGCAACATTCGGTAAGCTCACACGAGAAATAATCTTGCCGGTTTTGGGATCAATCCGCGATAGTCCCCGCCAAGAACCTACCCAAAGATTACCTGTAACATCTCCTAGTAAGTTACCAACACGATAATCAGTTTTTGGCGAATTTTCTTCAACTCCCCGCTCATCAGGCAAAGATTCTACTCGCGGTGGCGGTGCGGAAGCTGGGTAAGCGGGGGTTACATCAGATGAATTAATGTCAGGGGTTTTTTGCGCCCATCCCATATTTGGCAAAGCTATCAACCCTAGCAAGATAGAAGTAATTAATAAACTAGTACGCTTGTAAAACAATACCACGGTGATATTTCCTTTGGAGACAGTACCCATAGCATTTACCTAAACTGGCTTTGGGTTAATTTCAGTGTTCCCCTAGCTGGGATTTTTTAAACATTGGGATTGGGGACACAACTATTGGAGAGGCTACGCCAACCACAAGCGGTAGTTGAATCTCGACTTCGCTCGATTACCGCGCAGCCGAAACTGAGTGCATCGCTGAAGACTGGGGATTTCGCCATCTCCCCGATCTTTTCAGTCCTTTACAGTTATTAATGACATTTTGTAAAGCTTTTGTAACAAAAAGTTTAAATCTTTATGTAATAACAAAATTAAATAGATAAGTTAAAAACTTTCAAAGAATAACTTATCGAATTCTTGATATATTGTGAAACAAGTTACAAATTACGCGGTGTGCAATTCTTTTATCTTTTGCTCACCACTCTGCTAAATCTCTGTCAAGTAAATTCTTTTCTAGTATCTTTTCCATTAAACGAAAAGATATAAGGAGTGTAAAGGCGGGAATGTGTGCCAGCCAGCCCAATCCCCTGAATACCCTGATTTATGGGGGAATTATCTAAATACTGCCCACAAAAGGCGGAAGTTTTGGTGAAATTGAGAAGGTTTAGTTGGGTGCGAAGAAGAAGTAAAAAAGAATTTTGATTTTTAGCAAGAGGGAACAGTAGAAGCGCTAGGTCGTGTACCCCTAGAAGGGGAAAACACTGGTGAGGAGGGCTACCACCGCTACCAAAGTGTCCGCCGCAAAAAAACTGCTAACCTTTGCCAAAAACAATCCTTAACAAAAATTTTCCTGATCTTTTCCCCGATGAAGGGGGGTAAGAGCAGAGTGAGGGGAAGTTGCACAAAACGTGATTTGATAATTAACAAGAGTGATTTCAGGGAAGGATAAAATTATGTCTTACGCTCAAACGAAGACTCAGAGCAAATCTGGGTATCAAGCCGGGGTTAAAGATTACAGATTAACTTATTACACACCCGATTACACACCAAAAGATACCGATCTTCTAGCTGCGTTCCGTATGACACCTCAGCCTGGTGTTCCTCCCGAAGAAGCAGGTGCGGCTGTTGCGGCTGAATCCTCCACAGGTACTTGGACAACTGTGTGGACAGATTTGCTCACCGACCTCGATCGCTACAAAGGTCGTTGCTATGACATCGAACCAGTTCCCGGCGAAGACAACCAGTACATTTGTTACGTTGCTTATCCTTTGGACTTGTTTGAAGAAGGTTCTGTAACCAACGTATTGACCTCAATTGTTGGTAACGTATTTGGTTTCAAAGCTCTGCGCGCACTGCGTCTAGAAGACATCCGTTTCCCAGTAGCTTACATCAAGACCTTCCAAGGGCCTCCTCACGGTATTCAAGTTGAGCGCGACAAGTTAAACAAATACGGTCGTCCTTTGTTGGGTTGTACCATTAAGCCCAAATTGGGTCTTTCCGCTAAGAACTACGGACGTGCTGTATACGAGTGCTTACGCGGTGGTTTGGACTTCACCAAAGACGATGAAAACATCAACTCCGCACCATTCCAAAGATGGCGCGATCGCTTCTTGTTCGTAGCTGAAGCTATCAGCAAAGCTCAAGCAGAAACCGGTGAAATCAAAGGTCACTACCTCAACGTTACCGCTCCTACCTGCGAACAAATGTTGCAACGGGCTGAGTACGCTAAAGAACTCAAGCAGCCCATCATCATGCATGACTACCTAACCGCAGGTTTCACAGCTAACACCACATTGGCTCGTTGGTGCCGCGATAACGGTATCTTGCTGCACATTCACCGTGCGATGCACGCTGTAATTGACCGTCAAAAGAACCACGGTATCCACTTCCGTGTATTGGCTAAAGCCCTACGTTTGTCTGGTGGCGACCACATCCACACTGGTACAGTAGTTGGTAAGTTGGAAGGTGAGCGCGGCATCACAATGGGCTTCGTTGACCTGTTGCGTGAAAACTACATTGAGCAAGACAAGTCTCGTGGTATCTACTTTACCCAAGACTGGGCTTCTCTACCTGGTGTAATGGCAGTTGCTTCTGGTGGTATCCACGTATGGCACATGCCCGCACTGGTAGAAATCTTTGGTGATGACTCCGTACTACAATTCGGTGGTGGTACTCTGGGACACCCTTGGGGTAACGCTCCTGGTGCAACCGCTAACCGCGTCGCCTTGGAAGCCGTTGTTCAAGCTCGTAACGAAGGCCGCAACTTGGCTCGTGAAGGTAACGATATCATCCGCGAAGCTGCCAAGTGGTCTCCTGAACTGGCTGTTGCTTGCGAACTGTGGAAAGAAATCAAGTTCGAGTTTGAAGCAATGGATACCGTCTGATCTGGGTTAACAGTTAAGAGTTAAGAGTTAGAAGTAGAGACGCGACGCCAGTCGCTACAACGGGGGGAACCCCCGCAACGCGCTGGCTCATGAATCGCGTCTGTACAAGAGTTAGGATTTGCATTAATTCATAACTCATAACTCATAACTCATAACTCTTCAGGGCTGGGGTCAAGCATGAATCTTAAGCAAATTGCGAAGGACACAGCCAAAACTCTCCAAAGCTATCTGACTTATCAGGCTCTAAGGACAGTATTGGCACAGCTAGGCGAAACTAATCCGCCATTAGAACTTTGGTTGCATAACTTTTCGTCTGGCAAAATTCAAAATGGTGAGTCATTCATTGAGCAACTGTTGCGAGAAAAACCAGATTTGGCTTTGCGAATCATGACTGTCAGAGAACATATTGCGGAAGAAATTGTAGAATTTTTACCGGAAATGGTTCACACTGGCATTCAACAAGCCAATATGGAGCAGCGTCGCCAGCATTTAGAACGTATCACACGAATAGACACATCTAACCCCAGTCTGCAACCAGAACAGCAAACAACTTCAGATCAGAATTTGGATAACTTATCCAATTAGTTCGGTCAATCTACTAGTAAAAATCGCAACCAATTATCAAAAGCTATGCAAACTTTACCAAAAGAGCGTCGTTACGAAACCCTTTCTTATCTTCCCCCTCTGTCTGATGCTCAAATTGGCAAGCAGATCCAGTACATTTTGAATCAAGGTTACATTCCAGCGATCGAGTTTAACGAAACTTCTGAGCCAACAGAATTATATTGGACAATGTGGAAGTTGCCTTTGTTCGGTGCTAAATCCACTCAAGAAGTATTGAGCGAAGTTCAAGGATGCCGTTCTCAATTCAACAACAGCTATATCCGTGTTGTGGGTTTTGACAACATCAAGCAGTGCCAAATTCTTAGCTTTCTTGTTCACAAACCCAACAGATACTAAGTCTAGTTAGTTGGAATTAATCATGGGATAGTTCAAGTAATTTGTCTATTCCCATATAGGAGAGGTAGAATTATCCACCTCTCCTTTTTTATAATTAGGTGTTACGGAACATTGAGCTTTATGAGAAAACTCATTATGAAGCTCAATGTTTGCTTTCCAGTATCAGCAAACTGGAAAGACTAATATCATTGGGAACTTTAAGCATTTATACTTCACCATCTAATACATTATCCGAAGCGTCCCGCTTGGTGGGAGAATAAAGACGAGAAATGATGCAAGCCTTGTGTTATCTCCAGCCCAAAGGAATCTGTAGAAATGTGGAAACGAATTGTATTAATTTTGCTATTGGTGTTGAGCTTCAGTCTGAGTAATTCGGATGTAGCGGCTGCGGCTGGACTCAAAAGCTTTGTAGACAGTGGTGATGGCTATCAGTTTTTATATCCTAACGGCTGGCTTCCAGTTAAAGTTGCCGATGGGCCAGATGTGGTTTTTCATGATTTGATTGAGGTGTCTGAAAATGTTTCGGTTGTGATTAGCCCAGTTCCAGAAGGCAAAACTTTGTCAGAATTGGGAACCCCAACAGAAGTAGGATACAAATTAGGAAAAGCGGCTCTCGCGCCTCCTGACTCTGGTCGTTCGGCTGAATTAGTCAATGCTGCACAGCGAGAAGTAGACGGTAAAACATACTACCTTTTAGAGTATGAGGTTAAACTTCCCAATCAACAGCAACGACACAACATTGCCAGTGTCGCTGTGAGCCGTGGTAAACTTTTTACCTTCAACGCCTCAATTCCTGAAAAACGCTGGCAGAAAGTTAAACGAATGATTGATGAGGTTGTCAATTCTTTTTCTGTTTATTAATTGGGGAGTAGGGAATGGGGAATAGGGAACAGGGAACAGGGAACAGGGAATAGGGAACAGGGAACAGGAAATATCAAAAATAAAGATAATGCCCAATGCCCAATTAACAAATTTTTCTAAAATCTCATGAAAATTCCACCTTTTGTACTTGCTTCAGCTTCCCCAGCCCGACGCCGCTTGCTGCAAACTGTTGGTATTGAACCGATAGTTCGACCTAGTGACTTTGATGAGTCGCAAATTGAACTAAGTGAACCAGCAGAATTGGTCAAAAGTCTTGCTCAGTATAAAGCGGAAACTGTAGCCCCACAGTTTGAATCGGCTTTGATTATAGGTTGTGATTCAGTTTTGTCCATCAATGGTGAAATTTACGGCAAACCAGCAGACTTCTCTGAAGCGATCGCACGTTGGCAGATAATGCAAGGTAACTTTGGTGATTTGTACACAGGTCACGCTTTAATTGACCATGAGCAAAATCGGACTTTAGTCAAGTCACAAGTCACAAGAGTTTACTTTGCTCAAATGAGCGAGAAGGCAATTAAAGCTTATGTTGCCACTGGTGAACCACTTAAGTGTGCTGGAGCCTTTGCCATTGAGGGTTTTGGTAGTTTCTTCGTGGAAAAAATTGAAGGCTGTCACAGCAATGTAATTGGACTTAGTTTACCCCTGCTGCGGCAGATGCTAAGTGAATTGGGATACGATGTCACTGATTTCTGGCAGCAATAGTCCCTTGTCTAAAGTTATTAACCAATGACAAATGACAAATGACAAATGACTAATAACTAAATTCCCTAATATTGAGTATTGCTTCGCCATGATCTGGAATCCAGGCTAGCCACTCATCCGCTGAAACCGGACATAATAAAAGTGCTTCGTCAAAACTAAAGGGGTTGGGAAGTTGCAAAAGGTTTACCCAAGTAGAAGCTCTGAACCTCTGTAAGCCTTCCAGATTATTGTGCCTTCTTGCTTGCATAGCAAAACCCGGTCTATGAGAATCTAGTTTCATAGCTTTCTATTAACCTTCACAAATGGGCTAATCTAAAATTATTTCTGTAACCTAGACTACAAAATAAATAATCCTTGTGAAAAGCATCTGTCTTATAAATTTACGTTGGCTGGGTGTAAGTGTTTGCTTATATTGCAGACCAGAACAGGTATGGCACGACAGGTTGTAGACTGGCCATTAGATCGCATTCCCAACTAGAATATGTCATTTACTTCTATGCCCTCGCTGCGTGAGCAACAACATCCCCTAATTCGTCAGCTAGCTGATTGTATTGAGGCAGCTTGGCATCAACACCTGGATTTATCCCCTTACCATTTGCCTAATGAGTTGGGGTATGTGGAAGGTAGATTAGAAGGCGAAAAACTGACGATTGAAAACCGTTGCTATCAAACGCCCCAGTTTCGGAAAATGCACTTGGAACTGGCAAAAATCGGCAATATGCTGGATATTTTGCACTGCGTCATGTTTCCCCGTCCAGAATACAACCTGCCGATGTTTGGTTGTGATTTAGTTGGGGGTAGAGGTCAAATTAGTGCTGCGATCGCAGACCTTTCTCCTATCCAAGTAGAACGCACCTTACCAGAATCTTATACTTCTGCACTGACACAGCTACCAGTGCTTAACTTTTCCCAACCCCGTGAATTACCAGAATGGGGAAATATTTTTTCGGATTTTTGTATCTTTGTCCGCCCCAGTTCCCCTGAAGAAGAAACAATGTTTCTCTCGCGGGTGCGAGAATTTTTAGACATTCATTGTACCCAAGCGATCGCCTCACATCCTGTTTCAGTTGAACAAGTCAGCCAAAATCTCGCCGGACAACACAACTACTGCACCAAACAGCAGCAAAACGATAAAACCCGCCGCGTCCTAGAAAAAGCCTTTGGCCCAGCTTGGGCAGAAAATTACATGACCACAGTTTTATTCGACCTGCCAACTTAATCATCCCCTCCATCTCCCTCATCTCCCCCATCTGTAGGCTCTGCTACGTTTTCAGCTAATAGATAAATGTAGAATTCATTCAACGAGAGTTTTATGGAGTTCCAAAACAGAACAGGGAGAATAGTAAGGTCTTTGAAGCGAATATTACAAAATGGTTTGTTGTCTTGGTAGGTGCAAACAACTAGAGACAACTAACTCATTGACCAGAAAGTTAAGGAAACTCTGATGTTAGGAATGTTTAAATTTACAGACATTTTTTAGTTAGTTAATCGTTGATTGACTTAAGGAAGACTAACTTTTGTAGCAAGATTGTGTCCAACAAAGGCAACAGTCTATTTTTGATGTTTCTTTTCAATTTTGTGACTAACTATAGCTGTAGTCAATGTAGCAGTAAAGTACCGCATCATACCAATTTAGAATTTTTTATAGAAATGCGATATATCGCGTCTCTATATCTAAATTCATACTGCTTGTGAATTCTGCTAACTCCCATTGCACTCATGTCTCAATAATACTCAGAGTTATTGAATAGCCAGCTACTATAGCATTTCTCAGTTTCAATACAGACCTAACCCCGTCCCCTAGTAAGCCTCAAAGCCGTTTGGAGAGAGGTCAAAGTGTATTGCATACATAATGAGCGGCTATAGAAAATACCATTTTGTTAAGCCATAGTGTTGAACGTTCATCACACAATGGATTTTTAAGCCATACCCAGCTTGAAACCACTGTTGTTTGTCCTAACAGCTGGCTGTTGATTAAAAACCTTTTTATTTTTACTTCCATCAGCACAATTCAGGTAAATGGGCAACATACTATGTCAAGGGTGACTGAAAAGCCGAAACCAAGTGAACAGACACTAAATCATGAACAACCTAAGATTTGGTGGGGTATCGCTGTAGCCGTGCCAGTAGTAATCGCCGCTGGGATACTAGGTACGGCTAAAATTGAGCAGTTAAGGAAACTAACTACATCCGCACCCGTAATGCCATCTACCAATAGCATTAGTGCTGTAGGGCGTTTAGAACCGCGAGGCGAAGTTGTTAAATTGTCCGCCCCATCATCAGGATTAGCGCCATCGTCACGAATTCAGCAACTTCTAGTGAGAGAGGGTGAACGGGTAAAGCAAGGTCAAATTGTGGCAATTTTGGACAACCGCGATACCCAAGTAGCCGGATTACAAGAGGCAAAAGCGAAAGTCCAAGAAGCCAGTGCGAATTTAGCGCAAGTCAGGGCTGGCTCTCCCAGAGATATTCAAGCTCAAAGAGCAGTTATCGCTCGCCTACAAGCGCAGTTAATTGGCGAAAGGAATGCAGGGCAAGCAACAATCGCGCGGGTTGCAGCTCAGTTAAGTGGTGATAAACTTGTCCAACAAGCAACCGTGAATCGCCTAGAAGCTGAACTTAGCGGGCAAAGAGATGCTCTCAGAGCAACGATTACACGTATTCAAGCCGAACAGCGCAATGCTCAAGTCGATGCCGGACGCTATGATTATTTATACAAAGAAGGTGCTATTTCTCAGCAAGAGCGGGACAGAAGACGCTTGAGTGCAATAACTGCTAATCAGCAGGTGGCTGAAAGCCAAGCTACCCTAAAGCAGACATTGGCAACCTTGCGACAGCAACTTGCTGAGGCTAGAGCCAACCAAATACAAAATTCAGCAACTTTGCAACAGCAGTTAATCGAAGCTAAAGTTAACCGCGATAAAAATGTGGCAACTTTGCAAAGACAAATCGATGAAGAAAAGGCCAAACTAAGCCGAATTTTAGATGTTAGTCCTACCGATGTGCAAGTAGCACAAGCCCAAGTTAGTAATGCGATCGCAAATGTCAGAAAAGCCGAAGCAGAACTAAGGTTAAGCTACGTTCAAGCACCAATCGCTGGAGAGATTTTAAAGGTTTACACCAAATCGGGTGAAGCGATCGGCGCAAATGGCATTGCTGAAATTGGCCAAACCAACCAAATGTTTGTAATTGCTGAAGTTGCTGAAGACAGCATTGGTAAAGTGCGTCTTGGTCAAAATGCCACTATCACCAGTGATAACGGCGCATTTAGCGGCGAATTAAAGGGAACTGTCACTGAAATTGGCAGAAAAATTGGTAAAAAAGATGTGCTGAATACAGATCCAGCCGCAGATGTGGATGCCAGAGTTGTAGAAGTGAAAATTGCTCTATCTCCAGAAGATAGCCAGAAAGTTTCTGGTTTGACTTATGCCAAAGTTATTGTCGATATTAATAATTAATTAAGTTGTCGATGAGCAGTAATCTTAATCCATAATTTGATATTTTGGATTAAAAATATTCTTGAATAGTCTGTTTAATAATCAATTTTAAACATTCTATCAATCCGGTACGGGTGTCACCATAATGGGTTGAAAATCTAAAACGCTAAACTTGCTGAGACGCCTATAAAATGAATCAAAAAATACCTCTGTCGTGGCTACAACTGACAAGGGAAAAAACCCGCCTAGCTGTAGCTTTAGCAGGAATTGCTTTTGCCGATATTTTAATGTTTATGCAACTCGGCTTTCGGGATGCTCTGTATTATAGTAACGTTCGATTCCATAACAGTTTGCAAGGCGATATTGTTTTAATTAATAGTCAATCTAACGCTATATTGGCGATGAGAAGCTTTTCTCAGCGACGATTATATAAAGCATTAGAATTACCCGCAGTTCAATCAGTACATCCAATCTATTTGGACTTTACAATCTGGAAAAATCCTGTAACCGGGCGTCCTCGGAGTATCCTAATATTTGGAATGAACCCAGAAACTAATCTAGTTAACTTACCTGGAGTTCAGGAAAATTTAGATAAGCTTAAACTACCTGATGTAGTTCTGTTTGACCGTTCTTCTAGGGTAGAGTATGGCCCAATCGCTGCTAATTATGACCAAGGAAAGCCTGTAACAGCAGAAGTACGAAGGCGGCGAATTAAAGTAGAAGGGCTATTTACATTAGGTGCATCATTTGGCGCAGATGGTAATTTAATTACGAGCGATATCAACTTTCTGCGAATATTCAGCAATCGTCAAAAAGGATTAATTGATATTGGGCTAATTAGATTAAAACCGGGAGCCGATGTTAATGTTGTTGCTCAACAATTACGAAAGTATTTACCTAATGAAGTAAATGTTTTAACTAAACAAGAATTTATTGATTTTGAGCGGAGTTACTGGGCGAATAGTACAGCTATTGGCTTTATTTTTACATTAGGGACTGTCATGGGTTTCATTGTGGGGACTGTGATTGTTTATCAAATTCTTTATACAGAAGTTGCAGACCACTTAGCTGAGTACGCTACCCTCAAGGCGATAGGTTACACACAAAACTATTTATTGACGGTCATTCTACAAGAAGCTTTATTATTAGCAGTTTTAGGCTATTTTCCTGGAATAGTTTTTGCCTTATTTATGTATGACAGTGCCAGAAATGCAACACTCTTACCAGTATTTATGAGTTTTGAACGAGCGACAATGGTATTGATTTTGACTATGCTGATGTGCATTATTTCTGGTGCGATCGCAGTTAGAAAATTACGCTCTGCCGATCCAGCAGATATCTTTTAATTAATTCAATCTTAATTAAAATATGTTAACAATAAATTTGACTTACGATCAAAACTAAGAGAATTTAATTTCTGACAGTTATTACAGTTAAATTTTGGAACTACTAATTTATAACTAACAAAAATATGATGGAAAAAGAACCTGTAATCGCCATTAAAAATCTCAATCACTTCTATGGCAAAGGCGCACTGAGAAAACAGATATTATTTGATATCAACCTAGACATTTATCCAGGTGAGATTGTGATTATGACTGGGCCATCAGGTTCAGGTAAAACAACATTACTGAGCTTAATTGGTGGTTTACGTTCTGTACAAGAAGGAAGTTTAAAATTTTTAGGTGAGGAACTTATTGGTGTCAGTCAAAACAAATTAGTGCAGATGCGACGCAACATTGGTTATATTTTCCAAGCTCACAATTTGCTAGGGTTCTTGACAGCCAAGCAAAATGTGCAAATGGCAGTGGAATTGAACGATAATATTTCTCAAGCAGAAGCAGTGGCTAAATCAAAAGCTATGCTGGGGTCTGTTGGTTTAGAAGAACGAGTTGATTACTACCCAGACAATCTTTCTGGTGGACAAAAACAAAGAATTGCGATCGCCCGCGCCTTGGTGAATCGTCCTCCTTTGGTACTAGCAGACGAACCAACAGCCGCATTAGACAAACAATCAGGACGCGATGTTGTGGAAATAATGCAGAGTCTAGCCAAAAATCAGGGAACTACTATCTTATTGGTGACACACGACAACCGTATTTTAGACATAGCCGATCGCATCGTCGAAATGGAAGATGGTCTTTTAACCCGTAATTCACCCAATACAGTTATTGAGTCATGATTTTTAGTCATTAGTCATTTGTCCTTTGTGAACGACCAATGACCAATGACAACCATAAATTATTGTCTAGCCGAGCCTGATTTTTTAATTCCAGATGGCTTTGGTGGAGTTGGAGTATTTGGTTGGCGACTAGTACGGAAAGTTACATTCACGCCTTCATTCGATTGTTCTAGCACTAGTAAAGGCGTAGGTTTAGCCTTTTGATCCCAATGCATGGTAGCAATCCGACCTTGAATTATTGGTTGCCAACTATCTTCGTCTTCTATGGGGCTTAAGTAAGTTTCTATACAATCAATAATTTGACTAATAGTCGCAGAAGTTGCTTGCGTCGGTAACTTCATTAACTTGATTTGAATCCGAAACAGCACCCGTTTAGCAGAATTCCCTGGACTACCAGTCTCATACTCGACATCAAAAATTTCATCTACTTGCCGTCCAGCACTATTAGCAATTCCAACCGATCCTTGTTGGGCTTGATTTGGACGCAGGGCTTGAGAAATTTTTTCTTTGATCTGAATCTTTATTTGATTAAGAATTGCAAAGTGAAACACCTCCTCTGACATCCGCATTCGCAGATAATCCAGGTTAAAGTCCCGTGAGTTCACCAAATCGGGATTAGTTTCCATTTTGCGAATTGTTTCCAGCGCCAGCTTAAACTTTTTCTCTAGTTCTCTGGCGCGGAATTGTTCAAACTTAAGTTTTTTATCCAGCTTATCCTTCTGGAGTTTAATATACACAATCAAAGCAATCACCACTAAAGCCAGTCCTCCAGAAGTTACCAACAATAATGGTGGTATTTGAGGATTACTTGCTGGCACTTCCTGGGATGCCTTTTTAGTAGCCTTTTTCCCAGAGGATTGGGCAAGAAACATTGAAGTGGACATGGTGGGAAACTGAAAAACTTGACTCCTGATGTTTAGGATGCCCAAATCTTTAGGGTCATCTTGCTGTATGATTAATATTTTTTACAGGCTTTTACAAACCGTATATGTCCAGAGATTTGAGCCTCGCTCCCCTATCTGAGGTTTCATCTACAAGCTTGAGCAATATTCGTCTGATAGCCACAGATATGGATGGCACCTTGACTAGACGAGGAAAATTTACTCCAGCACTGCTACAAGCTTTAGAGGATTTAGCCACAGATGACATTAAAGTGCTAATTGTCACCGGACGTTCGGCTGGGTGGGTAAGTGGATTGAGTAGTTTGATGCCAGTAGCAGGTGCGATCGCAGAAAATGGTGGTTTGTTCTTTCCACCTGGAAATCAGAAACCAATAGTCTTAACACCCATTCCCGATTTGGTTCAACATCGCCAGCACTTGGCTAAGGCTTTTGAGAATTTACAAACTAAATTTCCCCAAATCCAAGAATCTGCTGATAATCGCTTTCGCGTCACCGACTGGACTTTTGATGTAGCTGGTTTGCGTGAAGACGAACTACAAACCCTAGATAATCTCTGTCAACAACTGGGCTGGGGATTTACCTATAGCAACGTGCAGTGTCACATTAAACCCCAAGGGCAAGATAAAGCCGTGGGATTGTTGCAAGTATTGCGCGAATATTTGCCCCAGTATTCATCAGAACAAATTGTCACTGTGGGCGATAGCCCCAATGATGAAAGTTTATTTAATCGGGATTATTTTCCTGTTTCTGTAGGCGTGGCAAATGTCCTGGAATATGTAAATCAGTTGAAATATCAGCCTGCTTACATTACTACTGCTGCCGAAGGGGAAGGTTTTTGTGAGTTATCTAGTTATATTTTAAAAAGCTTGCACATCTCAAGTTAGAGAGAAGTAGAGTTGTTCTACAATAATCTCGTAGCACTGATTTTATAACCATGACGGCTACTGTACCTGTTAGTGTCGAATCAGAAATCTTTTACCCCAGTGCTGATGGTCAACCAGTGGCAGAAACTTACGACCACCTTTATGCCTTACTAACTACCTTAGAAGTCCTGAAACAGTATCTGAAAAATCGTCAGGCAACAGTCTTGGCAAATCAATTTCTTTACTATGCACAAGGCTTTCCCAAGTTGCGGGTAGCTCCAGATGTGATGGTGATTTTTGATGTTGCACCTGGCGGTCGGGACAACTATAAAATCTGGGAAGAGGGTCAAGTACCGACAGTTATTTTTGAAATGACATCCTTTGGTACTAAAGGACAAGACGAAATCTTTAAAAAGACCCTTTATGAGCAGCTAGGCGTCAAGGAATACTGGCTATTTGACCCTAAAGGCGAGTGGGTAGAACAACAGTTACGTGGCTATCGCCTGCGGGGAGAAATCTATGAACCGATACAAGATGGACGCAGTGAACCGTTACAACTGCGCTTGGTGGTTGAGGGAAGGCTAATTGGGTTTTACCCTGAGGATACAGGGGAAAAATTACTGATTCCTGGTGAACTAGTAGAGGCTTTACGACAAGAAGTTTTAGCAAGACAGCAAGCAGAAGAACTAGTAGAACAGGAACGTCAACGAGCAGAACAGGAACGCCAACGAACAGAACAAGAACGTCAACGAGCAGAACAAGAACGCCAACGAGCAGAACAGGCAGAGTTACAGATAGAACAGTTAAAGGCAAGGTTGCGATCGCTCAATGTAGACCCCGATACTATTGAGTAACATGCACCAGAAGTTGCTATAGTTACGCTCGTCGTAGACGTAGTAAGTGTTATGAACTAGTAGACAATTTGTTACCTATGTTTTTGCTACATTTATTACCTGAGACAGAATACAATAGATGAATCTCTAGCGCGTTTCAATCTAGTAAGTGTCAACAATACTAATTTTATTGTGAAGACTGTTTTATACAGTCATTCACAAGCAAAACTGAATTAAAAAATAAATAAACCGCCAGCCTTTAAGCACCCAGAGACGCTAAGAGACTAATAGATACTTGAAGGACAAGTTGGTGTTTTATTTCTAACTTCCACTAAAAAGTCCAAGACCAATGTCAAGTCAAGAATTTACCTTTAAATAGTGAGGTATAAAATTATGCAAGAAATTGAAAGATTCTTTGGCAACTTGTTCAGTGGCATAGTCAACCGCTTTAAGTATTCTGCGATGGACGCTGCCGATCGCAAAATGAGAGAAACTATCGACGATCGGCTCGAACAACGGCGACAAAAACCTAAACCCGAAGATCGAGAAGACCGCTAGTAGACCTTTAAAAAAGCAAGATTTTCATTATTAAGTGCTGCCCAATTGTTGAGTAGGCAGCACTATTTTATTGACCTCACTCGGTCAAGCAACTACAACTCTTCAGAATATGCTAACCTAGTATGGTTAACTAATCTCGCACATCTAAGAATTCGGGTGTTTCCCAATTGGGAAATACACTTGGATGGAGGTTTAACCCGAATCGGAGTTGAAAAATATATGCCAGTAGTTTCATTGGCTCAAATGATGGAGTCAGGGGTTCACTTTGGGCATCAGACCCGGCGTTGGAACCCAAAAATGTCTCCTTACATTTATACTTCCCGCAATGGTGTGCATATTATCGACTTGGTGCAAACTGCCCAGTTGATGGATAATGCTTACAACTACATGCGATCGCATGCAGAACAAGGGAAGAAATTTCTTTTCGTCGGTACCAAGCGTCAAGCCGCTGGAATTATTGCCCAAGAAGCTAGCCGTTGTGGTTCCCACTACATTAACCAACGCTGGTTGGGCGGAATGTTGACCAACTGGGCAACCATCAAAACACGGGTTGACCGTCTGAAAGATTTAGAACGCCGTGAAGAAACTGGCGCACTAGATTTATTGCCGAAAAAAGAAGCATCAATGCTACGTCGGGAAATGACGAAGCTTCAGAAATACTTGGGCGGCATTAAAACAATGCGGAAAGTGCCCGATATCGTGGTAATCGTAGACCAACGTCGGGAATATAACGCAGTTCAAGAATGCCAAAAGCTGAATATTCCCATTGTGTCCATGTTGGATACAAACTGTGACCCTGATGTAGTAGATATCCCCATCCCCGCGAACGACGATGCTATCAGATCGATTAAGCTGATAGTCGGAAAATTGGCAGATGCCATTTATGAAGGTCGTCACGGTCAGCTGGATGCTGAAGATGATTACGAAGATTACGACGGCAGTGAGTATGACGATGACTACGAAGAAACCGAATATACTGATGCCGTAATTCCCGACGAGGAAACAGAAGAATAGTGCTGAGTGAAGAGTGCTAAGTCCTGAGTAAGATAGAAAGACTCAGCAAATTGAATAGTGCTGAGTCTTGATTTTTGAAGTTGTAAGTTGTGATTTGTCAATGAAGAATAAAATTGATAACTGAACACTCAAAACTCAGCACGGGCTAAACGCCCCGCTAACGCTAACAAAACTCAGTACTCAGTACTAAATTAGTTGAGCGATTACAACTCGAGGTCAAGTTAGGAATTGAGGCAACATGGCGGAAATATCTGCAAAACTCGTCCAAGAGCTACGCCAAAAAACTGGTGCTGGCATGATGGACTGCAAAAAGGCGCTGATAGAGACTGAAGGCAACGTAGAAGAAGCCGCAGACTGGCTACGGAAAAAGGGCATCTCTAAAGCGGGAGCAAAAAGCGATCGCATTGCGGCGGAAGGTCTAGTAGACACTTACATTCAGCCCGAAGGTCGAGTGGGTGTACTCATAGAAGTCAACTGCCAAACCGACTTTGTTGCTCGTAACGAGGCTTTTAAAGCTTTAGTTAAGAATCTAGCAAAGCAAGCAGCGACAGCTGATAGTGTTGAGTCTTTGCTGGCTCAACCCTATATTGAGAATGAAAGTGCGACTGTAGAAGAATCCATCAAGCAAACCATTGCCACCCTTGGTGAAAACATCCAAGTGCGTCGCTTTGTTAATTTTGCAATAGCAGAAGGCACACAAGGCGTAGTAGACAGCTACATTCATACTGGCGGTCGAGTTGGTGTATTAGTAGAACTGGGTTCCCAAACTGAGTCAGTGGCTACTAATTCAGAGTTCCAAACCTTGGCACGGAACACTGCAATGCAAGTTGCGGCTTGTCCCAATGTCGAGTATGTGAGCGTAGACCAAATCCCCGCCGAAATTGCCCAAAAGGAAAAAGACATTGAAATGGGCAAGGATGATTTGGCGAACAAGCCTGAAAACATCAAAGAAAAGATTGTTCAGGGACGGATTGAAAAACGCCTGAAAGAATTGACTTTGCTTGACCAGCCTTACATTCGCGATCAGAGTATTTCTGTAGAAGACTTGATAAAGCAAGTGAAGGCACAATTAGGCGAAGAGATTCAAGTGACTCGCTTTGTCCGTTACATACTGGGCGAAGGCATTGAAAAGCAAGAAATCAGCTTTGCTGATGAAGTCGCTGCACAAATGGGCACCAAGTAATATTAGTTAGGAGTTAGGAGTTAGGAGTTAGGAGTTAATAGGAAGTTAGCTTCATGATTCATAACTTATAATTCTTAATTCCTAACTGCTGAAAAGACAGGTCAAGCAAATAGCCTGACCTGTATTTTATTTAAAAAAGACAGAAAATTTCGCATTTAATTTAAAATCTACAATTCTCTGAAAAGTTATCCTAAAATAAGTTTGTACATTTGTACTATGTAATGGTTCAGATGGGCAAGAGCGAAAAAATATGGCAAGAGCAATCGAGCGAATTGAGCAGGATATTGCAGCACTCCAAGAAGCGATCCGAGCGATCGCAATCGAACTACAAAGCGCTTATGCTAGTTATCTAAATACCTTGGGGCTAGCTTTACGCAAACAGTTGATTCTCGCAAGTTACCACCTCTGCACTCAAGGGTATCCCGAAAACTTCCTGCATTTGTCATTGAATCAACGCCAACAATTGCAACAAGCTATTCGTAAGTTGGGTCAACTGGCAGCTGAACAATTGCTCATTTATCTTACAAGTCAAGAATCAGAGGAAGATGAGGTGGATGAGGGAGATGATATAGATGAGATGGATGAGGTGGATGAGGAAGTAACACCCTCTTCATCTTCACTATTTCTGAACACTTCTAATTCTCAGTATCTCACTGCTAACACCTCCGATCCGATAGAACTAGCAAAATGGCAACAGAAATTAGAAGAGGTTGCGCAAGAGATACTGAAAAAACTTTCGCATGATGCTAATCTTTTGTTACAAAAAGCTGGAATATTACCGAAAAAATTACCAGAACCGATTTTAGCAGCAGCGGCGGCAGCATCAGAAGCATCTGCTGAGGTCATGCCAGGGCCACCCAATTTATTAAATTTAGTAATTGAAATTGAAAATGAGCAACAGTCAGAAGATTCTGGACTGACTCAAATTATGGCTATTAACCTGCGGCTAGGAGAAATTGAATTTGCGGATGTGACACTTTCCTCTGAGCGCAAGCGAATTCGCAGTATTTTAATTCAACTAAACAAACTAGGACGAGAGTATAAAAAGAGATATAAAGAAAAAGCGATCGCTGAAGCGGAAGCTGCATGGCGCGCTAGTTGGTTTGAATAAAGTTATGAGTTATGAATTATGAGTTATGAGTTATTTATTCCTAGCTCTTAACTCCTCAACGCCACTTGCTACAACGGGGGGAACCCCCGCAACGCAGTGGCTCCTCCTAACTCCTAACTCCTAACTCTGCTGACCAATGACTAATGAAAAACCAGATTGGATACGATTGCACAAAGCCTTGGCAATAGAAGCTGAACGTGGCTTTACAGACTTGATGGGCAGAGAATACCGTTTCAGTGAATTTCTGAGCCTAACTTTGGGCAAATTCCCAACAGGCTTACCCCATACTGAACGCCGCCGTTGGCAAGGATTAGCGGTGCAATTTGCTAGTTATCCACATCTAGCACAGGAAGAAAGGCAGCATTTAGTAGCAGAGACTCGTAGGTATCTTTCCCAACTACAGCAAGAGGAGCAGGGGGAGCAGGGGAAGCAGGGGAGCAGGGGAGCAGGGGAGCAAGGGAAAACTTATCAATCCAAAATCCAAAATCCAAAATCTAAAATCATCTCTGAGGTGAGTCGGAGACTTGCACCTAAAATTGAGCAAAAACTCAGTGATTTACCTGAAATAGGTTTTAAAAAAGCTGATAATTTGGCACGGCTTGGTTTACATACCGTCCGTGACTTGCTTTTCTACTATCCTCGTGACCATATTGATTATGCTCGTCAGGTGAATATCCGCGAGTTACAGGCGGGTGAGACGGTGACAATAGTGGCTACAGTGAAACGTTGCAACTGCTTTACTAGCCCTAAAAATCAGAAATTATCAATTTTAGAATTGGTAGTAAAAGATAACAGCGGTCAAATCAAAATTGGCCGTTTTTACGCAGGTACGCGTTTTAGCAGTCGCGCTTGGCAAGAAAGTTTAAAACGCCGTTATCCAGTAGGTAGCATTCTGGCGGCCTGTGGATTGGTGAAAGAGAGTAAATACGGCTTGACACTGGATAATCCAGAACTAGAGGTTTTGGCAAGTCCAGGAGATACGATTGAATCGCTAAATATTGGGCGGGTAGTACCAATTTATGGACTGACTGAAGGCGTGGTGGCGAATACAGTGCGACAAGCGGTAATTGCTGCTTTACCTGCTGCGGCTAACCTGAAAGATCCTTTGCCAAGTGGTTTACGACAAAAGTATGGTTTGATGGAATTGAAAGATGCGATCGCAAATATCCATTTTCCCAGCGATAGCGCTGCTCTACAAGTTGCCCGTCGTCGCCTAGTTTTTGATGAATTTTTCTACCTACAACTTGGGTTACTCCAACGTCAACAGCAAGCAAGAGCGATTCAAACCAGCGCCATCCTCGTCCCACGCGGTCAACTTGTAGAGAAATTTCACGAAATACTGCCTTTTCAACTCACTGGCGCACAGCAACGAGTTCTGAACGACATTCTCAACGACTTACAAAAACCTGTGCCGATGAATCGTTTGGTGCAAGGTGATGTCGGTTCTGGTAAAACAGTCGTCGCCGTGCTGGCTATCCTTGCAGCAATTCAATCTGGCTACCAAGCGGCGCTGATGGCTCCCACAGAAGTTTTGGCAGAACAACATTATCGCAAGTTGGTTAGTTGGTTTAACCTCTTGCATTTACCAGTGGAATTACTTACAGGTTCGACTAAAGCTGCGAAACGAAGACAAATACATTCTCAGTTAGGAACTGGTGAATTACCTCTGTTAGTAGGAACCCATGCCTTAATTCAAGACCCTGTAAATTTTCAGCAATTAGGGTTAGTAGTGATAGATGAACAGCATCGCTTTGGGGTAGAACAACGGGCACGTTTGCAGCAAAAAGGCAATCAACCTCATGTGTTAACTATGACAGCCACCCCAATTCCCCGAACCTTAGCACTGACCATACACGGGGATTTGGATGTAAGCCAAATTGATGAGTTACCGCCAGGACGACAAAAGATTCAGACAACAGTATTATCTGGTCAGCAACGCAACCATGCTTACGACCTGATCCGCCGAGAAATTGTCCAAGGTAGACAAGTTTATGTGGTTTTGCCATTAGTGGAAGAATCAGAAAAATTAGATTTGCGATCGGCTGTTGACGAGCATCAAAAGTTACAAGAAAGCGTTTTTCCCGACTTTCAAGTCGGGCTGCTACACGGTCGTATGAGTTCAGCCGAAAAGGACGAATCTATTACCAAATTCCGTGATAACCAAACGCAGGTTTTGGTTTCTACTACAGTTGTCGAGGTCGGTGTAGACGTACCTAATGCTACAGTAATGCTCATCGAAAATGCGGAGCGCTTTGGCTTATCGCAACTTCACCAACTCCGCGGGCGCGTTGGTCGTGGCGCGGCTCAATCTTACTGTTTGTTGATGAGCAGTTCCAGAAGTCCTGATGCTCAACAACGGTTGAAGGTGTTGGAACAATCTCAGGATGGCTTTTTCATATCTGAAATGGATATGCGTTTTCGTGGGCCTGGGCAAGTTTTGGGAACTCGTCAATCTGGAGTGCCAGATTTTACCTTAGCGAGTTTGGTTGACGATGAGGAAGTTTTACTTTTAGCGCGCCAAGCAGCCGAGAAAATAATAGATATGGATGCAACTTTAGAGCGTTGGTATTTAATGAAAGAAGAGTTGAAGTATCGGTATGAGCGGTTAATGGGTGGAGCGATTTTGACATAATATATCTTAGTTAGTTTAAGAGAGAAACTGACTATGCATTCCTAGCTTTTAAAAGTAATCTATTCTTTGAAAGTCCCGTGGAGGTTCTTACTGTAGTTGCCGCAAACGAGCCAGAGCAAGAGTTATGAGAACCAGTGCTGTGTATCTCTATTGCGAAGTATTGGCTAAAACTACCCTGTTGAGTGGGAGTGGATTGAAAAGTTAGTGGTCATGATTTGAAATTAAGCTACTGAAAGTTATAGGTGAACGTGCAGTTTTGAGTTTTGAGACGATTAATAGAGAGATTATAGTTAAAAAGCCGTTAGAGATAAAAAGATTAATTGATATGTCGGCGATGATAGAAGCTATTGAGCGGATTGCAACTTACTATTCAAGTTTCGATGCTCCAACAAGTCTCGACATGAAAGTGTTTTATTGGATGCTGAATAATGGATATGACGCAGTAGGAAAAGATGTACGGGAACTGCGAAAGTCTCTCAGTCCTGAAACATTGCAAAAAGTAGTATCTAATTACTCTACTCCGAAATTAACTCTTGAACAAATACAAGATATTACAAAAGATTATCCATTTCAGTTGCCTTTAGAAATAATTGATTTATATCAAAAAGGTAATGGTTGTTTACCTATTGGTTTGGCTGACACATCAAAAGATTGGAACTCCTTTGATAATTACTTTGACTTTCCCTTTATTACTGATGATTCTTTTTTTTCGTTAGAAAAAGCTATGAGTATGTACAAAGGTTTAGTACGTCAAGCTATGCACAAGGACAAGATTGATCCACGCTGGTTCCCGATTGATTGTTTTGAGGATTTAATATTAGCTGTAATTGGTAGTGAAGAACAGCAAGTTACTTCACCTGTAATCAGCTTCTACGATAGTGATTTTATCCCGAAAATTGAGTGGCCGAGTTTGACAAATATGTTACTTGCTTGGGTTGAGATTCGAGAGCAAAGCTTAAATGAGCATGAGCATGAATTTGCAATTGAGAAGATACATAAAAAATACAGCAAGGGCAAAAGTAAAACAGTGTAAGACAGTGACAATGATTGGGCTGATTTGGGGCTGAATACTCTACTGTAGGTAGGCGCTTTTAACCCCATGTCGACTTTCCCTCATTACCCGACATCCTGCATCTTTACACGGTTGATTACATGGTGGTACTTCCCAAAGGTGTTTAAATCACAATACTTGCTGTATTTCGGCATAGGCTTGATAAACACCCTTAACGTTATACCAGTTGAGGAAAATTCGGGCAATTTCTAAAGCCAATTGCGGTTTACCTAAATTAATTAGCCATTGCAATAACGGAGCCATTGTCCGTTCATTTAACACGCCGTTAAGTGACAAAATTCCCCAAAGTAACCGATGCAGCCAAGTCATTTGAATCATCATTCGCACTTCCCATGTGGGATGCTTTTGATAAAATAAAACTCCCATACGTCCGCGTTGAATTTCTTGGTCAATTAATCGGGGAATTTGCTCTAAGTTAAATGCTGGATGCCAGTGATATCCTACGGCTTCTGGACATTTAATTAGTGTCAAACCTAGTTTTTTCAACCGCACGCCTAGTTCTAAATCTTCCCAGCCATAGAGTTGAAAACTAGTATCAAAAAGTCCCGCTTTATCTAACCAATGTTTGGGAATTGCTACATTTCCCGTAGCAAAAAAAGCTGCTGAAAAATCTGTGACTTTGTAGGGTTCAGCTGTTGGATTGTTGAAATTACAAGTATTAATAACTGCACCGTAAGTGAAAAAGCGATCGCTCCCCAATTTCTCTTTCCCCTGCACTAGTGCGTCAGCATGAGCTTGCAGGAAGTTCTTCAGCACTACTAAATCGCTATCAATAAAGATAATTGTGTCTCCCTGCGCCTTTTCTACTCCCAAATTCCGAGCCGCAGCTGGGCCAGCATGATCTTGCTGAAACCAGCGCACATGAGGAAACTCCTCTTTGTGTGCTGCTAACCACTCCAGTGTGCCATCAGTAGAACCATCATCTACCAAGACAATTTCGTAATCAGTAACTGAACTTGGCTGACTTAACTCCTGCAACTCCAAGGCGCGGAGGCACTTTTCTAAAATCGGTTGGCGATTATAAGTCGGTATCACAACGCTGAAAAACACAGTCTCACCCACAACACTATTGATTTATCCATCTCCAGGATAGGACAGATGGGGCGCTGACACTGTTCCTTAATTGATTTGAGCTAAGGAAATAGTAAAAGGTGATAATTTTTAGTTAATTACCTTATAACCTAAGCTTAATTATTATAAACTAGAGTAAATAATAAAATAATTATCCCTTTATTATTAATAAGTTATTAGCTATTTCAAATACCATAAATTTTCAGAAATTAGAGTTTATTTCTACTAGTTTTTTCTGTCACACAGAGGAAAGTTTGATGTCTAAATTAAGTCGGAGAGAACTTTTAATATTTCTTGCTGGCAGTGCTGGTGCTGCTATTTTGGGAGACAAACTTCTAAATAGTTTTGCTAGTGGGGCAGATGTAAAAACGCCCAGTATCAGCTTTACACCTGTACGCTTACCACATCCCCTACCAATTTATCAACAGCATAAAAATTTCTTGCCAACAGGAATTGGTCAGGGAGAAATAGTTAATGCATCTGCGGATATTAAGTTAGGTAGCTATAACGTTATTGATGATGTGATAGTGCCACCAGAGTACGAACGTTATGTAATTGTCAGTTGGGGCGATCGCGTCTTTCCCAACAAAGATGATTATTTCGGTTACAACAACGATTTCACTGGGTTTATTCCCCTTAGTAAAACTGATAATGTCGGGTATTTATGGGTGAATCATGAATACATTAGTTTTCCATTTTCTAGTTTAGTAGTAGAAGATTCATCCGATCTGAAAGGACTACCCGATGCATTTGAAAACGTAATTGGTTGGGCTTTACCCTCCAGCAGAAATATTGAAGTTGAAGGTGAATTTTTATATAATCAAGGTGGCTCAATTGTTCGCATCTCTCGCCAGAATAAGAATAAACGTTTTGCTGTAGTCAAAGATGCCAAAAATCGCCGCCTTCATGGTCTTTCTGGATTGGGTATCAATAGCCAACGCAATGATGATTACAAAAATCTGACTGCTTGGGGAAGCCGCAACCACCAAAAAGGTGACAAAAATTATTTAATCGGAACTGGCCCAGCTGCAAGCCAAGTTTTTAATCTCTCCTCTGATGAATTGGGCAACAAAATTATTGGTACTGCCTTCAACTGTTCTGGCGGTAAAACCCCTTGGGGAACGATTTTATCTGCGGAAGAGAACTTCCAAAATAGCTTTACAGAAGGAGTCAAAGCTAATGGTACTCAGACAGATTATACAGAGAAAACTATCGGCAAGACTTTTGGATTAGTTGGCGAAAAATACGGCTGGATTGTAGAAATTGACCCCAAAAATCCGAAATTTCGTCCCCGCAAACACACTTCGTTGGGTCGTTTTCGCCATGAAAATGTTGCCCTGCGCGTTGAAAAAGGCAAAAAATTAGTTGCTTACTTGGGTGATGACAGACGTGGGGGACACACTTGGAAATTTGTCAGTGCAAACACTATTTCTTCACCCACCAGTAAAACTAACAGTAGCTTGTGGGAAAAGGGAACTTTATATGTTGCCCGTTACAATCCAGACGGTACAGGTAAATGGATACCCTTACTTTTAACTACTGCTACCAATCCAATTACGCCGACAGTTCTATCTTCTGTAGAATTTGCTGCGTTGCAGAAAGTACAAAAAGAAGGTCTTTTAGCACTACCGAGACGCAATGGAATTGCAGGTGAAACCAAAGATGGTGGTAAATTTAAATGCGATCGCACTAACGAAGCAAAAGCACTACCTGATTATCAAAATAAGAAACTCTCTGACTTCTACTCTAGCCAAGGTGCTGTTCTGAGTGATGCCTTTTTAGCTGCAAACTTAGTCGGGGGAACTCCCACAGCGCGTCCCGAAGATATAGAAGTGCATCCAACCACCAAAGAAGTATTCATTGCCTATACTGATGGTGCGCCGGGAAGTGATGGTTATCCTGATTCGCGGATTTTTCAAGTTGCCAAGTTAAGTACAGATGCCAAGGCGACTCAGCAATCAGGAGGACTGTACAAAATTATTGAAGATAGTGCCGATGCCACAGGTTTAACCTTTCGGTGGCAGAGATTTGCCCAAGGCGGCGAAGCCGGTTCAGTTAATGGTGCTGGTTTTGCCAACGTTGATAATCTAGTTTTTGACAATCAGGGAAATGTTTGGGGTGTCACGGATATGTCTACCGACACTCACAACGGTTTTAATGTAGGTGCTGAAGGTAAGCAAACCAAAATCGATCATACCGTTAGTGGTAATGTTTCCGATTTTACCGGAGTATTCGGTAATAACTGGCTGTTTTATATCCCTACCAGTGGTGCAAATGCCGGACAGGTAATACCGTTTGCTCATGGGCCAGTGCGTTGCGAAATGACCGGGCCAAGTTTTGTCGGAAATACACTGATTATTTCAGTACAGCATCCTGGTGAAGATTGTCCAATTAACGATGGCACAATGCTGAGTCGCAGCATTGAATTACTAGATTTGAATGGTAGTACATTTAATCAAACTCGAAGTTTACCTCGTGGCAGTAGTTGGCCAAGTAATATCTCAAAAAATGATGGTGGTAAGGAGCAAGCTACAGGTATTCCCCGACCATCTGTAATTGGTATCAGACGTAAGAATCCTACTGGTAGTTTTATCTAACTATGTGTGTAGAGACGTTATTATCTAACGTCTCCACATTAATTTTCAAAGTAGTACTATTAATTTCAGTAGATCGCAAACTTTTTCCCAAAGGGCGATCGCTACAGGAATCATCAAAGGAATATATGAATTTTTGTGGCGAGGGCAGGGCAAATGGTTAGCCCGGATTTCTCACCACAATCCTCAAAGCCTTATAAAATCTAGATTCTGGTTTTTTACACTACATGAAAAAATAAAAGCTCACCAAGGACAAAAGCATAGTATAAATTACTGGTTTCAGTATATTCTTATTTAGAATTGGTAAAAAAAAGCGGAATACAATTATGAATGTTTGGAATTTGACTAAAGGTTTAGGAGTCGTAATCGTTGGCGCAATAGCTTTTTCTGGAAACTCTGCTATTGCCAAAATCAATCAGGGTGTGACTCTAGAGAATAATCTGAATGCACCTACCTTAAACACACCGATTAAAAAGTACAATACATTAGGAAACAATGCGCTGAAAATTAATTACAGCGCCAAACAAACTCAATTTCAAAATAGAAATGCTGTAAATAAGAAAAAAACTTTAATAGCAGGCTGCTTCCGGATTTGGTGTATTTAAGCCTTAGCGTTTTTTATTTCATCCTAATAAAAAAGCTGCCTAAATCACAGCCAGCTTTTTTATTAGGTTGGATTGGGTGCGATGGTTGCAAGTGAACCGGCGTAGCCATCGCACTTATTCACTCATCAAATTTAAGAGGTTTGCCATTGAAGTGACCGTAGATAATTTCCGGTATGAGCCACCCAGGTAGGGAGCATCCCAAATGTGCAAATATACAGAAAGAAAAATTATTCGCGAGTATCAATTGCGAATAATATAGGGATTCAATCTTGTGGTTCTAGGGACTCTTGCTCAGATCCAGAAATAATATGGGTGTGGTCAAAAATAGTTGGTGGATAAGCGATCGCTCAAAGCCTCAATGCAAATTATTTTTGAAAGCAAAATAATAATGATACATGATGACCGTTATACACTAGCCACTGGAAAAGTAGGCGCAGCCCTCACACATAGCAATCCTATCTAAGCTGTGAAAATGAACAAACCACTTTTTCTGCAAAATGCCAAGAAGAGAAAAAGAGGTTTTCACATCTAATTTAGGACTGCTATCGTTACGAAAATCAGGCATGGAGATTTGCTTGTTCCTGCAACCACGGATCTACAGGTTGTCCATCTTTGCGGCGTAATTCAATTTCCACAACCATCACTTCTTTGGAACCAGGAGGTGCGGGTTTTTTATGGAAAATAATGTCATAATCTTCTGGATTATGTTTACGTTCTTTCAACCATTCCTGTACCTTGGTTGTGGCAAATAATGATTGCCCTTGCTCAAACATTCGGGTAATCTGCAATTGCAGTGTGTAAGGATTTATGCGACCCATTTTCTACCGCCTTTGTTAAGTTAATTTGAGGACAAGTAATCTACTGACCGTAGATAATCTAATGTTAATGCGAAGTAACCACACCTGACACTTCCCATACAGGTAGAACTTTCAGTTTCACCGCCCTTTTATCTATAAAAACAAAGTCCGAACCTTGTTCGGTGGATGGTCGAAAAAAGCGTCGATGCTTTCGCATTTTGTTTTCCATCGGCTGATAAATTATTATTTTTACTGCTTGACTTTCATCATCTTTAGCAGCGATCGCAACGTAGTAATATTATAGTAGTACCTCACCAAAAGTTGTCACAAACTTGACTACACTCTAAGACTAAAGTTGTACGTACACTCAGGACGAGAAAACGGATTAGTTAAGGATGGCTCAGAATTTTACACTCCCTCTACAACATTTAACCACTTAATTCTGTTATAGATTGGAGAGAGGCAAGCCGCTTCAAAAACTGACCAACAGACTCAGATGGTTGTTATGCAGAGCAAAAATCAAGCTGTTTTCGCTTTAATTGGAAAAAGTACGATTGTATTTTTACCCTTATTGTTATCTATTGGAATCGCCAGTGGACAATCTGCACCATCACCCAACCCAGCACTAACTCTGACTCCAGTGTTGTCGAATTCAGAACGGGAAGAGTTAGCACGACTACGAGCGGAAAAGCGAATTCAACAGCAAGTCCAATCTGATTTTAAAAGCACTTTTAGCCGCACAACTATATTACTCGATATTTGGCTAGTTATACTAAGTCTCTTTCCAGTCGCAGTCATTGCTTTGTTATGGCTGTTGCGACGGGTGATAATTCGAGAAATTGTTGATAGGGCAATGCAACAAGTCCAGGGAATGGAAAAATTACAAAATCAGCTAATCACTGTTAGACAAGAAGCTGAAAATGTTATTCAAGATGCGAAAAAAATAAATTATGAATTAGAACAGGAAACGACTGCTTTACAACAAAAAATTAAACACGAACAAGAAAATGTATCTATTCTGATATCCGATCTAGATTTAGCTAAAGCGCAGGTTTTAAGTAGATTAGAAGCAGAACTAAAAAAATCTCAAGAAAATATAGAAAATTTAGAGTCAAAATTTGCTTCAGGATTATCTAAGTTAGAGTTTGATGCTCAACAACAAAAAGATATAGCACTGGAGAATTTAGGAAAATTAGCATCTGCGATCGCAGAAGAACTGTCTAAGTTAAAGTTAGGCGTGCAACAACAACAAGAACTAGCCGTTGCTGATGTAGAAATATCAAAGTCTGAGTTCACATCTCAACTTTCTGGATGGCAGTCTGATGCTCAAGAACAAAAAGATATAATTTTTGAAATCTTAACAAAATTACAGGCAGAATTCTTAGAAAAATTATCAGAATTACACGTTGATGCTCAAAAGCAAAAAGAGATTGCCGTTGATAATTTAGGTATATTTGAGCAGGAACTTAAATTTCAATTATCGGAATTACAGATAGATGCTCAAGAGCAAAAAAATAAAATTCTTGCGAGTTTAGAAGCATTGCAGTCAGAATTTAAATTGCAATTATCTGAATTACAAGTCGATGCTCAAAAATCCAAAGAGCTAATTATTGAGAATTTAGAAAAATCTGGCTCTGAGTTTAGTTCGCAATTCTCAGAATTACAATGGAATGCTCAACAACAAAAGATTCTAATTTTAGAGAAGTTAGAAAGATTAGAAACTGAGTTTGTTTCTCAACTTTCTGAGTTACAATTGGATGCCCAAGAAAGAAAGGATCTGATTCTTCAAGAACTAACTGAAATTACGCCGGAATCGATTCTAGAAGTGGTAAATTCTGAATTTGAGCAAGAAATACAGGAACAGCCACAACAACCAGAATTCACTGCTGATGAGTATGTAAAACAGGGAGACGATCTGTTTTCTCAAAGGCGCTACGAAGATGCGATCGCAGCTTACAACCAAGCAGTTAAAATCCAACCTGATGAACCTGTGAGTTGGTTAAAACGTGGTCTAACTCTGGGAAGATTGAAACGCTACCAAGATGCGATCGCATCCTATGATAAAGCGATTGCGATTCAGCCAGATTATCATCAAGCTTGGTGCGATCGCGGCGTTGCTTTTGGAAACTTACAACAACATCAGCAAGCCTTTGGCTCATTTGACAAAGCTACACAAATTAAACCTGACGATGCCGTTGCCTGGTTAAATCGCGGTCTTTCCCTAGTAACATTAGAACAATACGAAGAGGCAGTAATCTCCTTTGAGAAAGCGCTAGAATTCCAACCTAATTCTCCCAAAATCTGGGATAAACATGGTTATACGTTGGTAAGATTGGGACGCGATGATGAAGCGATCGCTAGTTTTAACAAAGCTTTAGAAATTAAGCCAGATTATGCCAGTGCCTATTACAACAAAGCAGCCTGTTACGCACTGCAAAGACAAGTTGACCGATCTCTGTTAACTCTACAACAAGCGATTGAACTTAATCCCAGGTATAAAGAAGACGCAGCAACTGACCTCGATTTTGATGATATTGCCGACGATGAACGCTTTAAGCTGTTAGTTGCAGAATAAAATGTCATTTGTCATTTGTCATTCGTCACTTGTACTGAGTTTCGACTGCGCGATAATCGAGCGAAGTCGAGATTTAACTACCGCGTAGTCGTAAAGCCTGCGGCATAGCTACGCTTCGGGCGCAGCCTCTTGTAGAGAAGTATTTGTCATTCGTCATTCTCCCCTGCCCCTCTGCTCCCCTGCTCCTCTTTCCCCACTCCCCACACCTGGGTTATGTTCGCTAGACATAGCTTTAAGTTTAGATGTAAAAGAATCAGAGCGATCGCTTGTTTCGGGTGTAAATTGCCCGATTGGGGCATGAATAGGAGCCGGTGGGAGCAGTTTTGGCTGTCGTTGATGATGGTTTGGCGATGGGGAAAGCGCTGGACTTTCTTGTGAAGTTTGCCTCTGGCTGACAGCAGATAATCGCTCAAGGGTTGCCGAAGAGGTAAATTTCCCAGAAAGCGGAGACTTCAATACAGTTTTATTATCTCTATCTTCCTGCTTTCCATCTTCTTCACTCAAAGATGTCTTCGGTTCATAACTTTTCAGTTGGAGAGTCGCAGTATTGCTGTGTTGATAGCCATTGCGAATCCTAGCTGGTGGTAATTGAGGACTCGTCACTTGCTCTAGAGTGGGTTTTTTCTTGGCTGGCGGTAGAACTGGTGCAGCCGATGACGTTAAGCTTTGGGGAAATTTGCTACAAATCATCCGTTCAAATTCCATGTTGAAATGATACGTAGCTTGATCCCGGCGCTGCCAAAATACTAAAATTTGCTGCACGGAAACGGCTTTATAACGACCTTGATATAGTGCCTCAATCACTGCCAGGTGTAGCCAATTAAGGGGGTATTGCGTTTGCCAACGCTCAACTAGCTCATTGGCACTATACCCACTGAGATCGAAACTATAGTTAATTAATAAGGCGATCGCCAAGTTGGCAGAGGTGTCTGGAAGTGTTGTTAACATGGGGCTATTAGCTTTAGGCAATAGGTCTAAGATTTGTCACCCATCGCATATTAGCCTAGCGTGCTTTTAACTACATGGTTTATTTTTCCAATAGTTGTCAAGCCAATAGGCAGTGTTCCTTATTCTACTTGTCAACTTCTAGAATGCAACCCCACATAGACTGATTTAATCGCAGATGTTCGCCCAGTAGCGACTAATGCCTGATAAATCATCACTGCAACTTCGGCGTATGTTGCCAAACGTAAAGGTGCAAGCACTTTCGGATCTGGATAGTTGACAACGATTTCCCGTTGTGTAGCAGTAGCAACGGCTGTTCGGGCGTAGTCGGGAATGGTATGACGATCGCTATATACTTCTAAAACATCGCGATCGATAGCTGGTAGTCCCAGTCCGTTTACTAAGGAGACAATCACCTGTAGCCGCTGCACACCTCGATCGGGGCGGAAAGTGCGATCGCTAAATCCGCCAACAAAGCCACCGCTAGCCGCGATTTGGATAGCGCTATAAGCCCAAAAATCCTTGGGTACATCCGTAAAATCAGGAGATGGGATTTTGGGAAATGGGTTAAAAGCGATCGCTACCAAAGCTGCATACTGGGCGCGAGTCATGGGTTTATCTGGCTGATAGCTACCATTGGCAAAAGCATGAGTTAAATCCATCCTCGCTAATGCCTGAATAAATGGTTCTGCCCAATGTCCCTCTAGTTCGGGAGATGGGGATTGTGTCAAAGCTTCTGGTCGATTAGTTGGGAGTAATTCTACCAAACCCTTGACTAGAGACGGATTTAATTGATTACCTACGGAAACTAACTTTTGTGTAGTAGCATTATATAAATCAAATTCACTATGATCGCGAAAAATATTATCACCTGGATCTTTGGTATTACCTAAATCGGGGACTGCATTGCCATTGACTAATAAACCACCTTGAGTATTTTTAGCAATGAGATTTTGACGTAGCACAGGTTGGGCATTGCGAGAAAGTGCGATCGCGGTGCGATTTTCTGATAATTTATTATTGGCGATCGTTGGAGCGGCAAAGTCACTAATTGCTATGCCTAAAGGGTTTCTTTGAAATACATTCCGCCGTACCTCTCCCTGGCTATGACCTGCCATTACTAACCCGCTAGCAGTATTTTGCACAAATACGTTATCTAAAATTGTGGGTTTGGCAGTACCAGTGGTAAACACACCTTCCCGCCCACAGTTGCTCAGAGTATTGTTACTTAAAGTAGGTGCAGCCGATTCAATCCAGATAGCAGTACCTTTGGCTGAGGGATTGGTGACAGTTACACCTGAAAGACTGGCATTATCTACCAAGAGCAGCGTAATATTTTGTATACCAAAACTGGGACTTTGATACTCACCACTCCCGGAAATTACAATCCCTGCACCTTTGTTAGCTTCATTACCCACCACTGTCGCTTCTCCAGGGACGATTAGTGGAAACACCTCACCACTAGCGGCGTTGTAAATCCCCGACTCCAGATGAATTATCGTCGGGATTTTGGTTACTTTTAAAGCACGGGTGAGGCTTTTAAATGGACTCAACCGTGAACCAGTATTGCTATCATTCCCTGTCATAGGGTTGACATAGAGTGTGACGACGAGGGTAGAGTTCACCATTGATAGTTGAGAGTCAATTGTTTTAATTATGACAATCGTAAATAACAATACTTGTAGCAAACTTTTTCACAGTAATATCCTTGTGTATAGAAAATATATCCACCTGACTTTTTTTGATAAGTAGATTCTGTGTACACAAAGGTTAGGGACTTCCAAATAAAAAAATATCCAACTATTTATTGTGGGGTGGGCGTCTCGCCATTGGTGTCAAGTTAAGAAAAATAGAGTCTTGTCAAGTGGGTAAAACTCAATAGTTAAACTCAACACAAGGGCGTTGAGAATAGCTATGAGTAAGCCACGGAAGAAGCAAGGAAATCCAGACTTTCGACATCGGGTAACTTCCCCTGCCCCAACAAGTGAGGAGATCGAATCACGGTTGATTGAGCTAGTAACTCCAGGGACATTTGCCAATCTCAAAGATATAAAAGACAAAGAACGTAGTTTGCGATCGCGGGTACTAACCTTACCTGTGATGGCAGCAATAATACTGAGTTTGGTGTATCGACAAATAAATTATTTAACAGATGTGCTGCGCTGCCTAGAAATAGAAGGATTGTTGTGGGTAGAGGCAATGTCTGTGAGTCGGCAAGCTTTATCTCAACGCCTAGAGACTGGAGTTTAGACTAAGCCATACAAAATGACCCAGCAGGGCTGAGTTAATC